>JBJSZW010000023.1:0-4637 GCA_046090565.1 Gammaproteobacteria bacterium | reverse complement strand
TTCAAAGGTTTTTTTAAGATTTTCGCTGCGTTCTTTGGCTTCTTTTGTTTCTGCAGAATCTGTAGAGGCAGCAGCGCTAGTGGCTGCAGAGGCTTCGGGGCTTGCGGTTTCACAAATGCCTCTGAGGGCTTTGTAATTTTCCACCAGGGGTTTGTAGTGCTCAGATTTTAAGGGGATTTTGGAGACGGCTTCTAAAGCTTGGCTTAAGTTCGCGCCCAAGCTTAGGGTTTTAATCGCCAGATTTTCCAGGCCCAATATCAGGGCCCATTTCAAATAGCCCTGGGCTTTTTCCACTGGAATGTGAGTATGCATCAAAGTCCAGGAATCTGAATTCAAGGTTTCTAGGCGGGCTCTAAAGCCTTCTGTACGAGCATGCGCAGCTCTGGCCCTGGTTTCTGCTTCTTCTTTACTTTCTTTGGAGGAAGCGCTGGGGTGAGCAGCCGAGGCCCTGGCTTCTGCAGCTGTTTTAGCTTCTGCGCTGCCCTTGGTTTCTTCAGCAGAGCTTTCAGGAGGCCTAGGTTCTGGTCTTGGAGCTTCTGCGCTGCTGGGTGCTGGTTCAGCTCGAGGTGCAGGCCTTGGACTTTCATGAGTGCTAGTGGTTCGGGGGCTTTTCGGCTCCCATGGTTTCTTGGGCGGAAATGGAATGGGCGCATGAATTTCAAGCGGGCAATCTTCTTGTTCGGCCACGGGATAGAGCATTAAACCCGGATCTGTACTTAAAACGCTGAAGCCGCCAGCCTCTTCTAAAATATCAATACGTTGAGGGCTGGTGGACGCTGTATGGGCCGTTTCAGACGCTGGGCTGATGTACACGGGGAATAAGACTGGCGCGGCTGCAGGACCTGTTTTTTTCCAAATGCGAATTTCAAAATTATTTTCCAGGGCAATAAAATCCAGTAAATGATTTTCGCCTGAACTTTTGAGGCGCAATTGGGGCTCTAGGGCTAAATCTGTGCCAGTTTTTAAGAGCTGTTCTAAAATTTCGAAGCGGGAAACGCCCAGGGCCTGGTAGAAATTATCGCAGCCTAAGGGCGCTTTGTATTCGTAAAATTTAAGGCCATTTTCTGTGGGGGCATAGGCCGCCTCTGGGTTTACACAAAGAAAGACTTCTCGGTATTTTTTAGAACGCAGAGGAACAACCAGGGATTGGGTTTCTTTGATTTGTACAACGCGGCGGGATTCCAAAACTTCAACGCTATTTCTATGGCGAACGGCTCGAACTCTCACTTCAACTCCTAAATTCTCATAAAACAATAAAAACCAATTTAACTGCTAGTATGAACTAGATTAAAAACAAGCCATGATTAAAACATGCGCGAAAAAGGCTTGTCAAATTTTACTATTTTAAAATTAAATGACATAGATATAAACAGATTATGCTTCAGCTGCTCTAAGATTTTATTTTTTATTAAAATCCATTTCAAAATCTCTGATGCTTTCCAATATAGCCTCCCATTTAGGAACGTTTCCAAAGAACATGTCTCTCATTAAAAAGAAGTCTTTTTCTAAGTCATCATGAAGAGCTGGATGTGGAGATAAAACCAGACTACCTTTTCGAGCTGTGTCATAGTGTGCCCAGGCAGATGCAAAATAAATGCTTTTATGAATTGCTACTCTCTCTAAAAGAGTAGGTTCTGATAGGGCATTAGTTTTAATATCCGAATTTAAAAGACAGTAAAAATCATAAAAGTGCCTCGAAATGCGTGCCGGAAATTTTTTTCCTGGCGGAAAATGTGCATATTGATGCAGAATTGTTGCTTTTTCCCAAAAAGTACGTTTTGCATCAAGAACTTTAACCCAAATGTCAGGCTCCACAACCTTATCTTTGAGTATACTTTTCGTATAGCTTTGTATTTTATGATAACTTACAGGCCAGTGTTCAGAACGAGCACCTAGTTCTATTTTTACAGAAGGACGAATATAACTGTTTTTTATGGCAAGGCTAGGATACTCAAATTGTAATGTTTGACCATCAGGATCGTCAGCGTCTATTTCAACGCGCCAGCCCTCGACGGTCTGTAATCTAGCATGTATACTGGATTTTAATAGAAAAAGAAGATCATTTTGAATATACTCAGAACATGTTCTGGAAAGATCATCTAAAACTTTGCGCTGTTTTTTCTTAGAGGATGTTTTTTCAGGATCATTATCTTGATTGAAACCAAAGAATTCTTTTTCAATTGAAAGATCGATGTCCTCAGAAAACCGCTTGATAACATCATAAACTTTCGATAGAGATGTGCCTCCTTTAAACGTCAGGTGATTCTTTAAATCAGGAAGTGAAAATAGTATATCTAATGTCCATACAACCCAAAAATCTTTTTCAATAATTGAAAAAGGCAGTTTTAATTCTTCCATGGCGACTTCGAAAAATGGTTCTCGCTCGATGATAGAAAGGAGATGCAATTCAGTCATATTTTTATATCCATAATTTTAAAAATAAATACGCGTATCCATTGTGATGCATATTTTAAATCATTAATAATTTGATCTTCTGGTATTTTAGAAAGAATTTCTTTTGTTCTGACTTGAACAATAGAATTGATATTTTCTTTCCCTAAATGTCTAAACGCCTGAATCACAAGGCCTACATTAGTTCCAGCTGGATACATATTTTTTTCTGCTGTAGTTCTAAATAGGATTTCCTGTTTTCCGATTTTAATTTTTTTTGAAGGTCCATTTGTTAAAAAAACGATACGCCCAGGAACCTGCTCGGAGAAGCCCAGAAGGTTTGTTGCATATGCTCCAGATGGTTGAATTTGAGTTCCATTTTTTTCCGAGATTGCTTTTGCAACTATATCTACTTTTGGCGGAAGTATGCCCAACAATTTGTGTTGACGAGGGTATTCATACAAACCTTGTGCAAGGCGTCGAATGATTTTGCCTTTTTCCAAGCGTGATAAAGCGCTTCGAACCCCTGTATCACTATTTAAATCAAGAAAATGTTTTGGAGTAAAACACCAGCCCCTACCGTGTTCAAAAATCCTGTTTTTTACATTATGAAAGACCGATTCAAGCATTTTAAAATATCCTCTTGCCACAAAATATACTAACTTTTTGTGGCAACGTCAACCTGGAAAATCCGAGCAACCACGCTGACCTATTATGATACAGCCATGTATGCGATCGAAATTTGTCAAGGCTCATATCCAAAATACTGAGGGGCCACCTTATACTTCGGTTCTAAGTATCCCGGCAACCTTTGGCAAATTTCGGATTTTCATTGTACATGGTTCTGGCGTGTTTCAACTGTTCTTCCCGAGTGGGGTATTTGTTTAAAACGGCAGCCACCGATTCCTGCAGTAATTTATCGTCGACCAAATCACCACTAGCCATGAGGATATTTTTACCTTCGCGAAGCAGCATATCGGATTGTTTTCTCAAACGTTCAGATTTTTCTTTGAAGGATTCAGGTTGGCTGATAAAGGCTTCATTACGAAAAAGACGCGCTAGGATCATTTTGTGCAGCTTCCCATTCGGCATCTTCCCATAACCCTGGAGATCTAACATCTGTGAAATGATCCCAAGCTTTACAATATTTAAGAGACAATGGTCCTAATAGAGGGATAAACCTCTCATATCTTAATTCAGCATGAGAATGACTTGCCATATTTAAAAGATTTTCTAGAAAACAAGTACAAACTGCATTATCAAACATACCTTCTTCAGTCTCTTCTGGTTCATCATGAAATTTTTCTCTCATGAATTCTATAAATTTAAATAATTCAATTTCCATAGGAGTTACAGTTCGATTAACTTTAACAACATCATCAACATAATGATCTGTTAAAGCAATACATATTGCATGTATACCAACTTGACCTTCTGAAGAGTATAACTCCATACAATCCTTAAAGGCATTACTCTTTCTAAAGGCTGGAATTTTTTCGATTATAATTTCGGTGTACTTGTTTGCGAATACCATAATTTTTATGATACCCAACAAGTGTTATCAGGAAACTCTGCTTTTTTCCAGTGTTTAACTATTTTCATTCCGGCACGTTCAAACAAATATCCATTAGTATCGTTTGCGGCGGGTTGAACTTCCTTGAATTTATCACTAATGAAATTTAATTCTATAATACCTATTTTATCTGGACTATCATAGCTATAGTATTCATATCTAACATATTTTTCAGTATGTTCAATTTTATTTAAATAGATGCAAAAATGCAAAATACATCTCCTTTCTTAAATTAATTTTCATTATCTATTTCTCCCTCACCAAATTCATTTACTATTACTTTTAAAGTATTTGTATTTGAATAAAATTTTTCTCTGCTTGAAAATTTTCCTGTAGTATTTAAATACAACTCATCTATATCCCAGGTATCATTATCAACAGCGACAGCGTAGCCCCAGACCCCATGTTCATTTTGGGACATTCCTAATATAACGCCTTCTTTATCATTTATCTCTAAATATATTTTTTCTTTTGAAGATATTTTTACTATTTCATAAAACTTAAATTTATTGCTCATAATAATCACTCGTGAGTTGGATCGGCTGCCCTTTAGATAAATGCTCATTATCTTTATTAAAAATTTAAATACATCCTCTTTTATGGCCCTCTAATATTATGTTGTATGTAAGTTCCTCGTATATAGTATCTGAAGGCGTATCACTGCCAATATACC
>JBJSZW010000022.1:0-14263 GCA_046090565.1 Gammaproteobacteria bacterium | reverse complement strand
CTACCCCATGGCCATACAGGCCAGCAAAAATTTAGCTTGGCCCAAGGTATTAACGCCAGGGGTTTTATTTGACTAGTTTTTCAAATTCAAATTATGTAGAGGCAAACTTTGATGGCTTGGTTGGGAGCACTCATAACTATGCAGGCTTGAGCTTGGGTAATTTGGCCTCAGAATCGCATGCTTTTCAAAAGTCATCGCCTAAACAGGCGGCATTACAGGGCCTTGAAAAAATGCGTATTTTAATGGAATTGGGCATTCCACAGGCTTTTATTCCACCCCATCCCAGGCCCTATTTGCCCTTGCTCAGGCAATTGGGATTTCAGGGCCCTGTTGAACAAATCTTAAGAAAAGCCTACAAACAAGCCAGGCCCTATTTTTTTGCAGCTTATTCAGCCTCCAGTATGTGGACAGCCAATATGGCTACGGTTTCCCCCAGCTTAGATACTTTAGATTCAAAATTGCATTTGAGCATTGCTAATTTAAAAAGCAATGTGCACAGAGCAATAGAAGCAGATTTAAATTATAAGATTTTAAAAAAAATATTTTCAAATCCTAAGTATTTTACAGTACATCCCGCTTTGCCAAATTTGGCTGGTTTAGGGGATGAAGGAGCGGCTAATCACTTGCGTTTTGCCAGTGAGCATTCTAAACAGGGCCTAGAAGTATTTATTTATGGGACAGATAAATCCAAAAAATACCCATCACGCCAAAATAAAATGGCATCCCTAAGAATTGCTGAAAATCACCAAATTCGAAAAATCTTGTTTCTAGAACAAAATCCAAAGGCCATAGATTTTGGAGTTTTTCATAATGATGTCATTTCCCTTGCCAATGAAAATTTATTTCTAGTGCATGAATCTGCATTTTTAAACAATAAAAAATCATTAAAAAAAATAGAAGAAAAATTTCCATTATTAAACTGCATTGAAATTCCAGATTCTGTATTGTCTTTAAAAGAGTCTGTAAAAACCTATTTGTTTAACAGCCAATTGGTAACCAAACCCAATGGGAAAATGGCCCTAATTGTTCCTGAAGAAGTGAAACAAAAATGGATTGTTATAGATTATATTTTATCCAGGGCCAAACAGATTGATCAAGTGGTTACTGTGAATTGCAGGGAAAGCATGCGAAATGGTGGGGGGCCAGCCTGCTTAAGGCTAAAAATTTTGATGAACCAAGCCGAATTAAAAGCCTGTTATCCCGGTGTTTTTCTAGATCAAAAAAAATATGGCTTATTAAAGCAATGGATTAATACTTATTATCGTGATATTTTAGAAGAAAAAGATTTATTAGATCCAGAGTTGTATAAGGAAAATCAAAGGGCTTTAGAGGCCCTAGGTGATTTAATCCGGGGCATCTAGGCGGGAAGGCCCCCGATCTTTATTTTCAGAACTTTTCTTAGACTCCGGACTATCAATTTCTGGTAAAATTTCTGTTTCCCGATCATAGGCCATAGTTTTTTTAGTAGAAACCTTATTCACAACTTTGTCGATTAATTTTCCAAGTTTATTGTCATTCCTTAGGGAATCAAAATTCAAACCATATTTTCCAGGCAAGGCTTTAAGATCGATATTTTGTTCTTTCTCTGGTAAAACTTCGGCCATTCTTAAGCGGTCGAGTTCAGTTTTTAGCCCCAAAAGCTCTTTAATATGAAAAGGGGACCCATATCGGAACTTGAACATGGAATGAACTCCCCAGGCGATCGCGCAGAAAGCCCTTACAGTTCCGTTAACAATAGGTGCTAATATTTTTCTATTTTTGTTTACTAATTCAACGCCTTCAAAAGTCCATTTCGTAAGTTGAATATTAGTTCCGGATGCTCGTTCCCTTAAGGTTTTATCTACTCGGTTTCTTAAATCAATTAAAGCCGCATAATTATTAGGTTTATTTTGAATAGTATCTAGCCGTTTTTGTAATTGCACACAATGCTGCTGATCTTTTTTAATTTCCGTTTCAATTGGCTTTATTTTTTCTAATGTATCCTTGGCGTGTTCACGCATTTTATTAGAAACGTCTTTCATGCTAATATCTATAGTATTTGAAGTGCCTGTTTTATTAAAATTATCAAATTGTGTACCAACAAAGCCAATTAAAACTTCCTTTGCTGTTTTAAAAAGTTCCAAACTTTCTGAATGGGAAAGGGCTTTTAATTTTGGATCTTGCAAGTCCAAAGGCATTTTTTCTGCAGGAATCGAATCTAAATGTCCAACAAAATCCGATTTTTTTTGTAAAATTTGAGTATTTATTTCTTTGAGCTTTTTCTCCATGAATTCTGTCGGTTCGCCTTTAAATTTTTTAATTTCTATAGCGCCCTGTATTTCTTTATAAATTTCTTGTTGACTTTTTAAGTTTTGCAACTTGTTTTTTATTTCAATCATTAAAAAATCGTTTTCATCAAAAATAAAGTTATCTAAAGCATCAGCTAATTTCTCTTGAGAATTTAAGGTAGATTTTAATGTGTTTAATTTAGAAAAATTAGTTTTTATCGAATTTTTAAGGGTATTTATTTTGTCTTGAATTTCTTTTTCGCTGGGTTTAGGTTCATTTTTCGAAGAAGCTTTTTTTAAAGCTTGTGCATTCATTTTTTGATTATGGTCAGTAAGGATTTGTTGGAGTTCAGGGTTTTTAAAAGATATTTCTTTGATTCCGGATATAGGCTGAACAGTAACTTCATAGGTGGATGGGCCTGTAGGCAACCCTAATGCTGTGCAAAGTGTATTGATTTCTCCGCTTTGATTATCATCCGGCGGTTCTGGTGTGTTTTCGACAGCTTTAATTTTGTTGTACAAGCTAATAACTAAAAAACTTTTATTTCTTTGTTGTTCTAGATCTGGTGACTCTTTATATTCTTCTTGAAATGCGACTTTAACTTTTGAAATAAAATCATTGCTAAATATAACGCCTTCATGTTTTCCGGAATTGATTATTTGAATGTCTTTTTCTTGAATCAATTTTTTATCGATCATTACTTTTTTGACTGCAAACAGATTTAAACTCAAATTTCTAACGTCAGATTTGTTGTTTTTAGAACGGGCATGATTTAGCTGATCAGTAATTTTAGACGCCATTAAAAAAAGAGTATTTTTGTTTTCTATGCTTTTGTATAGAGATTCTAAATCAGAGGCTGTATAGTTAGAGTTACTTGGAATGCTTAAGGTTTTATTGATTAAATATTGATCGGTAGCCAAGGAACCTGATTTGACTAAACGCTGTTTTTTTTCATTCGTCATATTAAAGTCAAGAGTGTCTATCCCTTCATCATAAATCTGAACCACCTGCCCCTTGTATTGCTTTAATTTTTGTTTGTCATCAGCCAAGCCAATAAAGATAGATTTTATAAATTTAAGAAGGCTAAAAGAGGATTTGTTTTTTAATTTTTCTTCGAGTTCTTTTTGGTATTTTTTTCTCTCTTTTTCATCAGATATTCTGTTAGAATCAAAATAAAGAAATTCATCTTTACTGTCTACCCGTATTCCAATCGTCCCTGGGTTTGTGGAACGTGTGGTGGCCTCATATCCCTTGGGATAGTATTTTTTATCTTGAAATATTTCTACTGGAAAATTATTGTTAATGCCTCCATCGGCATATCGTTTTCCATCCATATCAACAGCCTCGAAGGCTCCAGGAAATGACATGGTAATGCGAACAGCATCAGCAATTTTCATGTTCGGATGACTTTCATGGCTAAAGTCATTAAAAGTAGATTTTTCGCAATCTGAAAGCTCTGTACCGGTAAAAAACATATGCTTTAAACCAGGAACAGATTTATTTTCAATGGCTGCATCTAAATCTGCAAAAGTGGCGTTTGCATTACCTAATTTTTTTTCAATCATTTTTTGGGCCCAGGCATAAAATACATCGCCCTTATTGGCTCCCATTTTTTCTTTAGTTGCGACATCTACCAACAAACGGAGTTTTTCTGGTAAGGGTAAAGACCAGCTGTCAGAATCTTGAAAATCTAGAAAATTCATTGTTTGAAGTTCAGATTTAATTTCAGAAGCTGTATAGCCTAGGCCCAATAGCATGGCTGTAATACCGCCTGCCGAGCTGCCGGCGACGCGTTCAATGCCTTGCAGCAAGCCTTCTTGTTCAAGGCGCTCAATAACGCCAGCATAGGCAATACCTTTAACGCCACCGCCTTCAAAAACTGCATTTACAATAGGTGTACTGTCCATAAAAAATTTAAACCCCGAGCATATTTATACGTATATATTCAGGGTAGATAAATTTTAAATAGCTTGCATGAGCTCCCTACCTAGGCGTATTTTCATGTCTAGAGCTAAATTGTCAGAAAGCGAGCATTTGTTCTTTTCAAATAATAATATAACTGTAGAACCTAATTTAAATCGTCCCATTTCTTGGCCTTTTTTAAGGAAAATGGTTTGGTTTTCATAGGTGTGGGAGTTTTGTACTTCCCCATGCCAAGGAGTTTCCATGCTGCCTACCACCATGGCGCCTACCAGGATAATACACACATGGCCTATTTTGGTTTCAAAAGTACAAAGTACCCTTTCGTTGCGGGCAAAGATGTTATCAATATGATTAATGGCTTTTGGGTTCACGGAAAATAATTTGCCGGGGACATATTCCATGCTAAGCAGCCTGCCATCTAGGGGCATGTGCACACGGTGATAATCTATAGGTGCTAGATAAATGGTGGCATAAGAGCCTTCTTGAAATTTTTGGACCAAGTTCTGGTTGTTATTGAGTAAGGCCGACAAGGTATAAAACTTATTTTTGGCTTGTATCAGTGTTTCTTGTTTTATCACCCCAAATTCCCCCAAGGCGCCATCCGCTGGGGACACGATGCTTTGTTCATCAGGATCAATAGGTCTGGCGCCAGGCTTTAGGGCTCGAGTAAAAAAATCATTGTAAGAGGCGTAGGAAAAGGGATCAGAATTTTCAGCTTCGGCCAAATTAACGGGATAGCGGTTGATAAAATAGCGAATTAAAAAATTTTTAAGCCATGGTGTTTTGTTGTTAGCCAAAAATTTAGCGAAGCGATTAATCAGCTGATGGGGTAGTAAATATTGTAGGATGACGAACATAGAAAGATAAGCCTGTAAAGATAAATTTTCAAAATTATAACCCTAAAATAGGGGCTATACTAGTATTTAGTTGCTGAGCTGACTTTGGCTACAACAGATTTATAAATTTTTTGGACAACTATATAATATGACTTTTCTTTTGGGTATGTTAATCGTAATGGGCTGTGTTTTTGGTGGTTTTGTCCTTTCTAAAGGTCAGCTACTCGCTTTATGGCATCCGACTGAAGTATTGATTATCGGTGGGGCTGCATTTGGCGCTATGGTTATATCGAATAGTCCGAAGGATTTAATCGCGATCTTTAAATTTTTACCGAATTTATTAACAGGCGGCAAATACAATAAAAAATTGCACATGGAATTACTCGGTCTTTTATTCGAAATTGCCACAAAAATTAGAAAAAGTGGCTTAATGAGTTTAGAAGCAGATATCGATTCACCAGAAAACAGCGAATTGTTCAAGAATTTTCCAAACATTCTACACCATCATCATGCCATGGAATTTATTACAGATAATTTAAGATTAATTATTTCGGGTAATTTATCGCCCCATGATTTCGAGGCAATTTTGGATCATGAACTAGCAACCCATGAAGAAGAGGCTGAAAAAGTTTCAGGTGCTTTAACCAAGGTTTCTGATGGCTTGCCTGGTTTTGGTATTGTTGCAGCCGTATTGGGAATTGTCATAACCATGAGTTTTATTGGCGGTGATCCCAAGGTGTTGGGTGAGAAAATTGCAACCGCGTTGGTAGGAACTTTCTTGGGGATCTTGTTTGCTTATGGTTTTGTAGGACCAATGGCAAATGCCGTTAATCTTCAAGAAAAGAAAGAAATTAAGTTTTTTGATTGCATTAAAGTGTTTTTATTATCTGTTTTAGCAGGGACTCCACCCCAATTAAATGTAGAATATGCAAGGCGTTGTTTGTACTCGGATGTCAAACCTAGTTTTAGTGAATTATAAGAACATTTAAAGAAAAATAAATAAAGATAAAATAGAAAAATGGCAAAAGATCAAAAAGCTCCAGTTATTATTGTAAAAAAACATGGCAAACATAAACATGCCCATCATGGAGGTTCTTGGAAAGTTGCTTTTGCAGATTTTGTAACAGCGATGATGGCTTTTTTTTTGTTGATGTGGCTTTTATCTTCAGCTTCTGAATTAGAAATTCAAGAAATAGAAGGGTATTTTAAGAATCCAGAAAAATACAATGCTTTATCGAGCGCTGGCTCCTCTTTTGTCATTTTACAATCTGATACCGCTATGTCTACTAAATTAAGCCTAGATTCAAATTCGGATGGACAAGTAGGTTTGGAATTAACCGAAGATCAATTGGAAAAAATTCTATTAGAGGAATTAAAAGAAAAAATCGAAAAAAACTTGGAAGAGTCTCAGGCCATGCATGAATTTAAAGATCAAGTGGTGATGGATGTTACTGAAGAGGGTTTGAGAATTCAGGTGGTGGATAGCTTATCTCAGGCCATGTTTGCGCCCGGTAGTCCTAATTTGAACGAGACTACGACAGAAGTTTTGAAGGCTCTAGCTGCTTTTATCAATACATTGCCTAATAAAATTAGTATTACAGGGCATACGGATGCCAAGCCTTTTGTGAGCGAAAACAATAAACAAACTTCTAATTGGGAACTTTCGGCAGAACGTGCCAATGCCGCTAGAAGGGCCTTGGTGAGTGGGGGGCTGGAGCAGGGTAAGGTCGCTAGAATCGTGGGATCTGCTGATCAAGTTTTATACAATGATGCTAATCCAGAGGATCCCTCTAATCGCAGAATCAGTATTATTGTGTTGAATAAAGAAGCAGAAAATTCCTTGTTTAAAAAAGATAAAAAATTAGAAGAGCCAGCCATTGAAGTCAAAACAGATGCCAATCAGGAACAAAATATTCCTAAATACCAACAAAAATAGTACAATGGCTCATTTACTGGCCATTACATGAAACATCAGAGATTACCCATGTCTAATAATTCCAACAAGCCCAAAAAAACCCCCTACTTTATCTGGATTGATTTAGAAATGACGGGTCTGAACCCAGATTCAGACAAAATCATAGAGATTGCCACTATTATTACGACACCCCACTTGGAAATAGTGGAAAATGGCCCTGTGTTGGCTATTAAACAGCCCAAAGACTTGCTGGATTCCATGGATGCCTGGAATACCAAGCACCACACCAAGTCGGGCTTGATCCAGCGGGTAGAGCAGAGTGAGTACACGGAAGAGTTTGCGGAGAACTTAACATTGACCTTTCTTCAAAAATATCTAAAAACAGGTATGTCCCCCATGTGTGGTAACAGTATTTGTCAGGACAGAAGGTTTCTATTTCGTTACATGCCCAAACTGGAAGCTTTCTTTCATTATCGAAATATGGATGTTAGTACTGTAAAAGAACTCGCCAGGCAGTGGCAGCCCGCCTTGCTTAAAGGCTTTAAGAAAAAAAGCAAGCACCAAGCCCTGGCAGATATTATGGAATCTATTGATGAATTGAAGTACTATAAAGAAAGATTTTTTAGATTCGAAATTTAAATGCGCTTATCTGCCAAAGTAAAATCAGCTTTATTAGAATGTTTTAAAAACCATTTTCCTTCGGGGACTGAGCTTTGGATTTTTGGCTCAAGAGTGGATGATACTGCCCTAGGCGGAGATTTGGATTTGTATGTAGAGTATCCAAAAAAAAAGCATCCAGAGTCTTTAGTTTTTAAAGAAGCCTATGATCGAAAACTCAAATTTTTGGTTGAGCTTAAATCAAAAATTGGCCATCAAAAAATTGATTTGGTTTTAAATCTTCCTGGCATATCTGAAGAATTACCCATTTATACCATTGCGAAACAAGAAGGAATTCGATTGATATGAAAGATACAAGCATCAATATTACGATACAATCTGTGATAAAAATTTGCCAAATTCACGTCAAACGTTTGGAATTTGCAATAAAAAAAATACAAAATTTCTTTCCGTTAAGTTCAGAAAAATTTAATCAATTAACAGAAGAAGAAGTTGCTTATTTTGATTTGTTTTCAATCCGATTCTGTAAGTTACAAGACTACATGGGCAATAAATTGTTTCCTTTGGTTTTAGACTTTTCAAAAGAACAGGGCGAACTATCTGCTTTTATAGACAAATTAAATAGACTAGAAAAAATAAAGGCCATTCCAAGTGCAGAAAAATGGTCGGATTTAAGAGAAATCCGCAATGAATTGTCCCATGATTATTCTGAAGATAGCTTGTTATTATCTCATAAGTTAAATGCAGCTTTTGAAAAGGTACAAGAATTGCTGAATACACTAAAAATAATCGTACATTTTGTAGAGAAACGAGAACATGTCTAATTTATTTTTTATTGATCAAAAAAACAATCAAAAGTTAGCTTATAAATATTATTCTAGGGATCTAAATAAGCCGGGGATTACTTTTTTAGGTGGTTTCCGTTCAGACATGACGGGTTCTAAAACTACTTTTTTAGAACAATTTTGTGAACAAGAAGATTTGTCTTATTTATGTTTTGATTATGCAGGGCATGGCCTATCTTCAGGCTTGTTCGAAGAAGGCAGTATTGGCCTTTGGAAAGACAATGCCGCGGTGTTAATTAGGGAATTAACAGGCAATAGGCCTCAAATTTTGGTGGGTTCTAGCATGGGGGGCTGGATCATGCTGCTCTTGGCTTTAGAAATGCCAGAAAAAATAGCGGGTTTGGTTGGAATTGCAGCGGCTCCTGATTTTCCCAAAGAATTAATTGAACCACAGATGACTCATCTACAGGAGGATTTGTTAAGATCCCAGGGTTATTTTGACGTGCCCTCTAATTATGGGGAGCCCTATAAAATTACTGCACATTTTATGCGGGAAGCTTTAGAACATTGCCTATTAAATCGTGGAAAATTAAATATTAAAACCCCCGTAAGGCTTTTGCATGGCATGCAAGACAAAGATGTGCCCTATGAGTATTCTTTAAAAATTGCTGATCAAGTTATCTCTCAGGACGTAGAAACCATTTTGGTTAAAAATGGCGATCACAGTTTGTCTCGCCCTAATAATTTGGACTTATTGGGGGCTTGTATCCAGGGTTTGTTAAACCAAAAAACCTACAGCTAAATATAAGTCTTTATAAAAAATATAACACCTGAAAAAGCTTAAAATCTAAACAAATGCTAAAATACCCTTGGTATTTCAGCAGTGTTGCTGCTAAAACACCCCGGGTATTTCGACATTTCTAGACAAATTGTCATTTATGTGTTTCGTTTTCCTGAGGCAGGGGTTTATATAGGTCGTTTTTTTTCAATATCAGAAGTCCTTGCATCAAGCCCGGGATCGCTCTTTGGTAATAAGGCTTCAGCCTTGCCCGGCTCCATCAGCGTTTTTAATTCAGATTTGATAAAAGATTGTACATTGGGTTGTAGGCTATCAACGGCGGCTTTAAAAGTTTTAGCCTCTTGTGGGGTTAATTCTTGTTTAGCCTTAATTTTATCAATACAGGCTTTAATTTCTTTAACGCTTTCGCTTAAATCATTACCTAGTTGCACTACTACTTTAGAGGCCCCGTGCTTGCTGCTTAAAGATTCCGTAAACATAATCATGGCCAGGGCAATACCTGGATCATGCAATTTATCCAAATTAATTTTTGCAGGGCCCGTTCCGGCCATGTTTTTGGCAATGCTTTCTACATAGTCTAAAAATTTAGTGACTAAATTACCCTCGGCTGAATGTTTTAGATCGCTAAGCTTTACAGACAAAACAACGCGATTAGAACTAGAATCGCTGCAGGGTTTGACTGTAAAATCAGAATGTGGAATGGCTTCTGATTTTCCATCTGCGCCTGTTTTTTCCTGCCGAACATGGTAAATCGTTTGGCTGTCTGCGGTTCTTTCTGCGACAACTTTGGTGCCTTCACTATACGATTTTTGAACCTCTAATTGGCCTTTATGAGCAGCTTCATCGCCTTTAATACTATGACTAGATTTATAATCAGATTTTGCAACTTTATCTTGATGTCTTTTTGTTTTTACATTAGATTTATCTTCTGCTTTTTCAGCTTTGTGTTCTAAAAATTTACCTATATTGTTATCCTGAATGCCATAATTTTTGTCTTTCCAACCCTTTTCAGTAATCGCAGAAAGGCGATTGGCGGAATCTAAACTGTGTGTTGTCGAAGGCACAGGTTTGTCGGGATCGGCTTGATTTCGAGAAACCCCGACCTCTATCGCAGGATCATCAGCTGGTGGGGTGGGTACGCCTGGTTTTTTAGAGCCTGGGTTTGCATTGATAGCAGCTACTGCAGCCGCTGCTGGTGGAACTGGAACACTTCCTGGTGCAGGATCTGAGCCTAAAACGTTTGAGGTTAAATTTAAAGCCGATCCTTCTCTTGATGGGCCACCTGCTTGCCCACCATTAGAGCCAGACTTTCCGCCTCGTCGTCCCCCTCCTTCTTTTTCTTTTTTTGTGACATCAGTTATGATACGGGAAGGATTTGGATCCCGAGTGTTGATAACCAAAATATTGAATGTCAAATAAATGGGCTGATTCCGTCCTCCTTGTGAAAACGTTTCTTTAATTTTTCCTTCTAAAGCCAAGCGTTGTTTTTTAGGTAATTGAGCCTTTAATTGCTCAATTGCATTTGGTGTTAATGGATGGTTTCCCATGAACCATGTTATAGTTTCATTTCTTTGTCTGATTTGAATTTGCTTCTGTATAGGTTGAAGAGCGTCTTTTTTTGGTTTTAATGGTTCTTTTCCAAGAGGATCAATCAAAAATTGAGGTCTATATTTATATTCTAGTTGCCCTAAATTAGAATTTTGTTGTGTAGTGTGGAATGTGGGGGGAATTTTTTGAGATTCTGAAATCGTAGAGCCTGTTTGAGCTATTTCTGAGTTATTTGTTATAGTTGTTCTTTGGATTCCGGTGTCTGCTAGAGCTAAAGGAGATTCTAGATGTTCGATTTTCATACCTTTTAATTTTTCATATGCAGGTTTTAAAGCATGCGTTATAAAGTCAGAGTTCTTAAAAGCAAGACCTATTGCGAGAGAAAACATTTTCTTTCCCCACCACGTGAAGGAATCATTTAATGCATTTAGTCTTCCGTCAGGAATTTTTTTGTTGCGATTTGCAAAGTGTTTTTTTAATCCATCTATGGCAGAATTCAATAGTTTTTCAAATTCCTTTTCAAATTTTTCTTGATCTTTTTTAGAAAGCTTGTTATATAGTTCTACTATTTGTTTTTCAAATGGGACGTACTTAATGCCATAAAAAGGTTGCTTTGGATCAATATTTCTTTCTAGAAAAGGTTTATTTATTTCTTGATAAACTTCAGTTTTTTGAATTAAATCCCATATTAATTCAAATGATTGTATTGGTTCTGAATTATTTGTTCTAAGTATGTTTGAATTATTTTCAATAGCCGGTTCTGTGGCGAGCAGAAATTCTGGGTTTGGTTTTATCAATAATTCTTCTATACCGGGTAAATCTGGCATCTCCAGCGGTGGAGTCGGTTGCTTGGTTAAGGCACCTGCTATCGGGGTGGGGCTCGTAGTTTGTGCCGTAGGAGGGATTTTTTGTTCTGATGATTTTTTATTTTGATTAAATTTCTTTATTAACTGACTTTTTCTTTCGTCTAATTGTTCTATTAATTTTCCCATTTCATGCATGCGTGCAATTTTCTGATTGAAAGTCTCTTCTTTTTTCAATAATGCTTGGCGAAATATTTTTTCTGAGTCAATTAATTTTTCTTTTGAAACATTAATTTCCTTATTGATGTTCGTGAGTTCTTGTCGTAATTTAATTAATTTTTCATCATCGATATGGCTTGGGTCTTCAAAAGATTTCCGAATTTCAAAAATTTTTCCCCGCATACTTGAAATCATTTTTTCATTTTCAGGGGGAAGGGTAAGAAGATCTGGATTTTTCGGATCAGATGATTTAATAGGTATTTTTCTTTTAACAAAAGGAGTTTTTGGAGTGGATGAATCTGTTGTGGCAGCGGTTTTACTGCTATTAATAACTAGACGTCTTTTGTGTATAGCCTTTGTGAGCAAAGACTTTAATGGCTCTAATGACTCTTGATTTCTATGAATTTCATTTCGGTCCGAATTTTTAGGTATTCTTTTTAAAGCATGTTGTTGTTGTTTTATTTGTGTCAGTAACTCTGATTCAAACACTGCCCCTGGTTTAGAAGTTTCAGAAAACTCACTTCGTGTAGTTTGATCTTGAACAGGATCGTCTTTTGGGTCTGTAGCTGATACCGCTGTTGGTAAGGCTGTAGAATGATTTTTTGCTTCAGATAAAGATTCAAAAATTGATTTTTTTTCTCGAGTTAATAGAGACTGTCTTAGAGCCTCGGCTTCTTTTATTTTTCCATGTAATTTTTCTACTGTTATTTGATGGTCGTCGTTTTCTTGAAATGAATCTCCAAGCATTTCTTTTGTTTTCGCAATTAAATTATCGTACTCATTTTGAATGCTATCATCTAGCCCTGGCTCAACTTTGTTAGAAATCATTTTTTTTCTTAACGCCAGCCACTCCTCAATCAGACCTTGCATTGATAAAACATCTGCATTAGCTTGTTCCAATTCGGATAGAGGCTGTTCTTTTTCTGATTCTGAGGAAAAATCTGTTGGATCCGAGGACATACATCAACCTAATATAAATTTAGAATTACTAGTAATTAGTAATAAGAAGTATAGGAAAATGGCTGTTTAGATGGGGGAGTTTTACAAAAAGCAGATGAAGTTCTGCGATATTTCAGGAGAAGCCCTGCTCAATCTAATGTAATTCAAATTAAGTTTTTGTAGTTCTTATAGAGCGTAGATATCGTTCATAATACCTCTTTTTAGGATATTTGCAAGTTTTTAGGGGGTTATTTCCTGCAAAGCGTGCAAGTTTTTAGGGGGTTGTTTTCTGCAAAAAAGTTATAGTATTAAACATAAGATATCAGTAGGCCTTAAAGGTGACAGTTGCCTTTTAGATATGGACAGCCTATACTCTCGGAATGAATTCCGGATTTGCATGCGATATTCGGAATTGACTCCGAGAGATTAATATTAGGGAATAACATGTTATTAAAACGCACGCTTGATTTACCCAAAGACTATAGCTTTTTCTTATTTGGCGCCAGAGGTACTGGTAAAAGTACATTGTTAAGTACGATTTTTGAACCAGGCAAAACTTTGTCTATTAATTTGTTAGATCCCTTAGAAGAGCTTAGATTTTTAAACCATCCGGAAGACTTAAGGCAAATTGTTTTAGGCTCTGGGGATGAAATTGAATTCATAGTGATTGATGAAATACAAAAAGTACCCAAGATGCTGGATGTGGTACATTTGCTTTTGGAGTCTGATAAAACCAGTAAGTATTTTATTTTAACAGGATCCAGTGCGAAAAAATTAAAAGCAGCTGGGGTTAATTTATTAGCAGGAAGGGCATTTACTTATTATTTATTTCCATTCAGCTATTTAGAATTGGCTGATAAATTTAACCTGCAAGAAGCGCTTTCATTTGGCACATTGCCTAAAATCTTTGCATTTAACAATGATGCTTATAAAATTAAGTTTTTACAATCTTATACCCTTACTTATTTGAAAGAAGAAATTTGGGCTGAACATTTTGTTAAAAATTTAGATCATTTTAGGCGATTTTTAGAAGTTGCTGCCCAATCCAATGGAAAAATTGTGAATTATTCTAATATCGCCAGGGATGTAGGGGTGGATGACAAAACAGTGAAGAATTATTTTACTTTACTGGAAGATACTTTGTTAGGTAATTTTTTAGAGCCTTTTAATCATTCATTTAGAAAGCGCTTAAAAATGGCCCCGAAATTTTATTATTTTGATATTGGTGTGGCTCGTTCGCTTTCAGCCACATTAAGCGTTTCTCCTACACCCAGAACCAGTTATTATGGGGATTTATTCGAGCAATTTATTATTATTGAATGCTTTAAATTAAAACATTATTACCAGTCTGAGTATCGATTATCCTATTTAATGACGTCAAACGATGCAGAGATTGATTTGGTGATCGAAAGGCCAATGCAGGCTCCTATTTTTGTAGAGATTAAAAGCAAAACAAGTGTTTTAGAGTCTGATTTAAGCCAATTATCAAAACTAAGCCTGGATTTTGGAAACGGCTGCGAGGCGATATGTCTTTCTCAGGAACCGCGCAAAAAACAAATCAATCATATAACAGTTTACCCTTGGCAAGAGGGCCTAAAGGCCATTTTTAA
>JBJSZW010000021.1:0-2886 GCA_046090565.1 Gammaproteobacteria bacterium | reverse complement strand
CCAGTGGGATGTAACGGGTACGCAGCCCACGCAGCCCACAGGCAAGTGCTGCTGTTGAAGGCCGCGCTTTGGTAGCAGGCAATCGAAGGCTGCACAGGTTGGGTGCCAACAATATCCCAATTACACGCACTCGAATTGAATACATAATCTTGATAGCAGGGTAAGGTGCCTGATGGCTGTGCGGGCTGGGTGCCACTGATTCCCCAACATGGAATGTAGGTCAAGCGAAGCCCTCTCAAATAGTGATTTTGGTTGAGTCCACCTGTTGCGGCACCAAAACCCAAGTAATAAGCTGTATCCGAGAATGAAAACCCATTCAGAACACGCTGAGGAGTTGCCGGACGCGAAGGACTCTCAGAGAAATATAAATAGGCCTTGGAACTATCGTGGTCGTATTCCAACCAATACCAAGCCCTGCGGCGGAATGAAAATGAGGTGGCGCCCGTAAGATTCGTGTTCACATTGTTGGTGAACCATGTCGGATTTGTCGTGCTTCCATTCGGCGTATTGAAACGTACAAAATGCTTGGTACTGCTTTGCTGAATGGCACCAGCACCTCCACCACCCTGGCCTGTAGCGGTATTGTCCGTCGTCCACTGCACGCAAAAGCCGTCATAACCATCTCCACCGGAGCACTCAAACTCCCATTCCAGGAGAAAATCTCGGTTGTATGTAGCCGTTGCTGACCGATATACATTGCCTACATTGTTGTTACTCGCGCTGGTTAGTCGCAATCGTCCCGCATCGATGCCATCGGTAGAAACTGTAGTTAAGCCGGCATTGATCGGATTGTTAAAATAAGGATAAAAGAACTCGCTTTGAGGCTCATCAACCGCTGAAAACTCAAGCTTCATGGCCTTGAGCAGGTGATTGGCTGACTCTGCACCTGTGCCCGCACCAAAGCCGATAAAATAGGCCGTGGTATCGAATGTGAAGTTGTTCAAAACCACTTGCGGGCGTGCCGGTTTTACATTGATGAGCGACGAGTAGAAATGAGCCCTTGAAGAATCGTGGTCATAGTCGAGCCAGTAGAAAACCTGTCGGTCTAAATATCCATCGGGCACAGACCATGCATGCTGGTTGTGCGGATTGAGCTGCGCGGAATTGCGCTTGTACCATTCCATTCTGTTGTTGCTGAAAGTCAAAAACTTGAGTGCATTTGCGGTGGATGTACTCGCAACCATACCCAAGTTACTGGCAGCACCCGAACCATTGGTGTTGTTACTTGTAGCCCATTGCAAACAATATCCATCAGCGCCACCATTAGATCCTGAACCCCCAGAAATTTCAAAAGTCCACTGGAATTTGAAGTCACGGTTGTAGCGCACACTACTCGACCGATACACATTGCCTACATCATTGTTTGTACCCGAATTGGTTAGTTTGATCGCATTTGACTGTACCCCAAAGGTTGAAATTTGTATGGTTCCTGTGGTATCAGAAAAATCTGGATAATCGAAATCTACACATGGCTGGTTCGACTCAGAGATTGACCATGCACAAGCAACAGTATCGAATACTGCGGTTTGGTAGCAAGCAATCGAAGGCTGCACAGGTTGTGAGCCCGTTATATCCCACTGGCAAGTGGTGGTGTTGAAAGTCGCTTGTTGATAGCAAGCAATGGTAGGCTGTGAAGGCTGAGGTGTTATGGTCAGGTTCAACGTGGCCGTCGAATCACATCCTCCGGCATTGGTGCCTGTCCAGGTATAGGTGCCGCTGGAGGTGTAGGTGGTTCCGTTCCAGGTGTAGCTGTTACAGGCAGTTGCAGTTGAGGTTGAGGTAATTGGTGTACAGGGAAGGGCCACACCATTCCAGGGAATTACAGGACCGACCTGGTTTCCGGTCACTCCAGAAACCGTATACAGAAACACACATTGTTGACTTCCGTAGCCTAAAGTATTCGCATTTAGATTAGAACCCTGACCAACGGTTTTAAAGTTGCCAAACTTGATGGCAGATATGCTATCCGGCACTACTACATTTCCGAAGCTCCAGGGCAGATTTAAAAAACCCGAAAGGTTGTTTACTACTGTAGATCCTCCGGTAGTACCTTTTCCATTAGCTGATGATGCGATATTATCGGCATCGCCCGTGATTGATAAAGATGCGCTAAGGGGTGGGCCAATAGTTAATGCTATCCTTGTTTGAATGGTGGTTGGATTAAGGCCGGAAGTGGCAGGATCCTTGGCGGGGAAAGTGCGAATTCCGGTTGATCCTGTTGCACTGGAATACGAGTTCCCTGAACATGTTGAACAGCTAGAGGCTAAGGCGCCCAGGGGGAAATTAAAGGGTCCCGTGGTTGAACTGTTCACGTTGGTTGTCCCCCATGTGTAGGTGATAATCACCGTGCTCAGGGCCAGGCCATGCGGATCGATAGCCAATTCTCCGGTAATAGTATCATAAAAGACAACAGCGCCCGGGGTGCCGTTCAGGGGGTTCGTTGCGCCAGTCCTGATGGGTAACGATGTTCCTGTCGCCACGGTGGACCAGGGAATCCCGGAGGGGGAGTTACCTGAGAAATTAGTTGGTGGGACGAACTGGGCTTTGCAGACACCGGAGATGGCCAGCAACAGGCCCATGAGGATGGGAAGGGTACAAGTCTTAAGTTTAAACATGGATTTTAGTGTTGAATTGGCGATTAGGTGAAAGGAAACGATTAGCTGCACCACTACCTGCAATATTTATCGCGCGTATTTTTATAACGTAAGAGGTGCATGTGTTGATTTTAAGTGTGTTGTTTTGATGCCCTAAAAGTAATGTCGGCCCATTCAATTTCTTGTAGGACAAAAGTAGCATAAATCATAAGCACATGATATTAACAAACTTATGGTAAAATATTAGTCATTAATTTTAACGATTTACTATTTTTGTCCCACCTAATTCTGT
>JBJSZW010000020.1:0-3788 GCA_046090565.1 Gammaproteobacteria bacterium | reverse complement strand
TGGATTAGCCATCATTCACTTGATTCAGTCATCACCAATTCACCTCGAACAGAACAAATAGAAACGATAGAAGAAACCGCTTCTGTTTTAATTAAAGATTCTGTGAGTATGAATAAGACTTTGGATCTCATCGCCCAATCTATAAAACTAACACATTCTAGAAAAATAGGTTTAAATCACATCGGCGATGAAAAATTAGAAAAAGCTCAAATTTTATTACACCGAACTTTAACTCAAGCCCTGATTGCCTTAGGTTGCTTAGAAAATATTCGTTTGGATATTTCAAAAGAAAATAAGTTGGCTCCGAGCCGTCTGAATAGTGTCATTAAAATATTACAACATTCCCTAGAACGTCATATTTCTGAAATTTCAGGAGGATTAGCACTCACGAATTTGTATAAACTGGCCGATCAAGCCTATGAACTGTTTGAAAAACAAAGCTTGTTGCAATCGAAGAGTTCAGCCTGTGCGGCAGCACAAAATGCAGTCACCTTAACTCAATCTCCCTTGGCGCTCACTCAAACCCGTTCCATGCGCCAACTCAAACTGACAGTCCAAGATTCTCCTAGGGCTTAAGCACGAATCATCATCTATGGCTCATATACACAGCCTTGCAATTTTGCAAGGCTTTTTTTAATATAAGCCCATCATGAATTATTTTTTAGCTGTCTCTTTGGTGAGTGCGGATCACCACATTAATTTATCTAAAATAACAGATATTTGTGTAAAATATGGCTGTAACATCACTCAAGCTAAAATTAGCCTCCTCGGTAGTGTTTATGCTTTTCATTTTTTGGCACAAGGTCTTTGGCATCAAATTTCCATGCTGGAACAAAAATTACAAAATCTAGAAAAAAAACTAAAATTCAAATCTGTTCATACACGTACTTTTGAAATTTGGAATGCCCCCCATGCAACTTCTGTTCTCAGCTACACCATTCATGTTATCTCTGCAGACCGACCAGGTATTTTGGATAAATTTTTAAATTTAATTCATGCAGAAGGACTACGCATTGAAGAAACACAACTCAGTACCCATACCAACCATTTAGGCACCCCTGTCTTAAATTTGCTTTGTAAAATAAATGTGGACAACAATTACAGCATCAGCAAATTAAGGGAAATAGCAGCCGAATTTGCTGAAGAACAAAATCTGGATCTATTCATAGAACCTACTCGTTATTAAATGATTGCTTCAGTGGCCAAGATTGCATTAATATTTTAATCAAGGTTACTAAAGGAATCGCAAAGAAAACTCCCCAAAACCCCCACAGGCCTCCAAATACCAAAATAGATACTAAAATAGCCAAGGGATGTAAATTCAAAGTACCTGAAAATAAAAGTGGTACTAAAATATTTCCATCTATAATTTGAATAATCAAATTGGCTAACATGATATAACCAAAACTATCACTCCAACCAAATTGTAAATAAGCCACTAACACCAGGGGGATGATAGCCGCAACAGCCCCCACAAAGGGAATAATCACTGAAAATCCTATTAAAAAAGAAAGCAAAGCATTGTATTTTAAATCTACAAACCAAAATGCAATGTAGCTGGCCGCGGCTGTCACCAACATTTCTATCATTTTTCCACGAATGTAGTTTCCGATCTGAATATCTAAATCTTTTAATATTTTATTTAAATAAGTTGTTTTTTTAGGTAAAAATTTATTAATCCAATTTAAGATTTTTTCTTTGTCCGTCAGCATAAAAAAAATCATAACTGGAACCAAAATCATATAAACCAGCCAGGTCATTACACTCGAAATAGAAGACCAGGAAACCGTTAATATGGTGCTTCCCAAGGCATTAAAACTTTGGCTAATACTCGAAAAAATATGAGTCATTTGTTGTTCAGATAAAAAATGCTTAGAATTTTCTTTTATTTTATTCAACATATTAGGCAAATCTAAACTTAATGCCTGTCCCTGTTGCCAAATCATAGGCAATACAACAACTATACTTACCACAAATATTCCGATAAAGAGTAAAAAAACAATTGATATAGCTAATTTTCTACTCAATGATAATTTCATCAATATTTTAGAAAACCATTCCAAACAATAAGCCAAAATTACACTGGCTAAAACAGGTGCTAAAATATTTCCGATGTAATAAAGGAATAAGCCAAATACTGTCGTTAAAAATAAAATTAAAATAGCTTCGGGATGAGAAAAATATTTTTGAATCGACTTCTTTATGTTACTAACCGACATGTATAAAATTCCTTCCCTGTTTTATTTGCTCTATAATCTCTATAATTCCTAATCCAAAACTTCATCTATATCAACTATAGATGATCTTTGTTTATAACGTTTAATATCCCTAGGATTCAAACTATCATTAGAAAAATAGCCCCAAAAAGGCATACTGGCCACTGTAAGGGCCAAGATCAGATACACAATAGGCCTATCCAAAGGCACCATTTTTGGGTTGCTTTTGTGCATTTTAAAACCAGTCACTGCACCTGAAAAAAGCAAAACTCCAATAATCAAACAAACAATCGTGAGCAATAAAGAAACCCAAGTACTGGTTTCAAAAATGTTTTCGGCAACTTGAGCAAGATCTATCATGTTCTACGCAACCTAAGGTAAGCAATATGTCAAATATTATACCTGAGATTGGACCAAAAAGGAACTGTTGCTGCCGCTAAACCTAAAATAAAATAAATAATGGGCTTGTCTAAAGATACCAAATCTGGATTTTCCTTATGGGCTTTATAGCTCATAAGGGCTGCATTAAATAAAAATCCCCCCAGGATAAAACATATTATCACACTGACCGTGTATAAGAACGATCCGGTTGAAGCCACCGTATTACTGACGTCTACCAAATCCAAGTCTGAATCTGAATCCATCCTAATCCCCATTAAGTTTCAATATGATCTCCATTATAGATTATAAAAAACCTGAATCGCCTCTCCCAGATTTTGACAAGGGTATATTTTGAGGCCATCAATACCAGTTTTAGGCAAATTCTGAGCAGGGATCAGGGCTGTTTTAAAGCCATGCTTTACAGCTTCTTTGAGGCGTTCCTGCCCGCTTTGAACCGGTCGAATTTCTCCAGACAAACCCAATTCTCCCAAAACAATACAATCCCGGGGCAAGGCCTTGTTTTTGATGCTGGATAACACAGCCAATAATACCGCTAAATCGGCTGCGGTTTCAGTGACTCGCACCCCACCCACCACATTCACAAAAACATCCTGGCTATAAGTAAAAACGCCCCCATGTTTATTTAGCACTGCCAAAATTAAAGACAATCTATTTTGCTCCAAACCCAAAGTCACTCGCCTCGGATTTGCCAATTGGCTATCGTCTACCAAAGCCTGCACTTCCACTAAAAGAGGTCTCGATCCTTCCCAAGTTACCATAATCGCACTGCCATTGGCTGCATTGGTATATTTAGATAGGAAAATGGCCGAAGGATTGCTCACGGCTTTCAAACCCTTATCTGTCATCGCAAACACACCCAATTCATTCACCGCCCCAAAGCGATTTTTGATGGCCCGAATAATCCGATAACGGCTGTCTGAATCACCTTCAAAATACAAGACTGTATCTACCATGTGTTCTAACACGCGGGGACCTGCTAAAGTTCCTTCTTTCGTCACATGGCCTACCAAGAAAATAGCAACGCCCCGCTGCTTGGCAAAACGCACCAGCTGGGCAGCACTTTCTCGTACTTGGGCCACAGAGCCCGGGGCAGAACCCAAGGCCTCTGTATAAATCGTCTGTATGGAATCCACCACCATGACAAGGGGCTCGTGTTTTTGAGCTTGTTGA
>JBJSZW010000019.1:0-3458 GCA_046090565.1 Gammaproteobacteria bacterium | reverse complement strand
CCTAATGCGTTGGGTGAGCTATCCTCCTCCTCCGCAGCAGCTTCGTGCTAAAACGTTCAAAAGTGTGTAAATCTCTGATTTACACACTTTTTTTGTTTCAATATGTGTCAAAAAAAGGGTCAAAATGGTTACCATTTTTGCCCGTTTTCGCTACCATGCCCTTCTATTACCAGAAATGGTAACGCAGTGTGACCCAAATTAATACATAATGACACTGTAAATCAGTTTTTTGTATCTTGTTTGGCGCCTGTTTTGACGTAGCTTTACAGAAGCTGGTTTGTTACCGTTTTTTTACCTAACAAAGCTGCCATGAATACCGAAGGTTCTAGGCTAAATCAAGTTAGTTTAGTATATTCGTCCTATGGAAGAACTACCAATATTTACAGCGGCCCTTGGGCTTGAATCTCCCTGGTATATCAAGCGTGTTTATTTTGATTACGAAGGCGGAGATAAAAAGTTATACATAGAAGTTGGTCATACGCGCCGCACCAAGTTTGACTACGAGGGCGAAAAGTGTCCGGTATACGACCACCAGGACAGGAAATGGCGCCATCTCAACTTCTTTCAGCACGAATGCTATCTGTTGTGCAGCGTTCCTCGCGTGAAGACCAAAGACGGGAGCATACGGCTGGTGGAAGTTCCATGGGCTATGCCAGGCAGCTCTTTCACACTATTGTTCGAGCGGCAATTGCTTGATCTGATTAAAGGAGGTATGCCAGCGAGTCGTGCAGGCCGGCACATGAATATTGCCGGTAAACGAGCCTTTGGTATTGTGAGCAGGCATGTAGTTATTGCATTGAACCAGCAGCCGTTAGATGATGTCCAAGAGCTTTCTGTGGATGAAACCAGCAGTCGCAAGGGGCATAAATACCTGACTATATTGGCCGACCGTGACGCTAAGAAGGTCGTCGGAGTGGCGGTGGGTAAAACTAAAGATGCCTTTGCCCACGCACTGCTGGAAATGGAAACCCGTGGTGCAGACAGAACAGAAGTACGCACCGTCACTATGGACATGTCGCAATCATACATTTCCGGCGTCGATGAAAACATCCCGCAGGCAGAAATTGTATTCGATCGCTTTCATATAGCCAGCAAGCTCAATGAGGCCGTTGACAGCATACGGCGGGAGGAGCAAAAGAAATACAAAGCACTGAAAGGGTCTCGTTATCTGTGGCTTAAAAACAACAACTCTCTTACCCAGGAGCAGCAGGAACAAGTCCAGACGCTTAGTGAGGCCTACCCAAATATTGGCAAAGCTTATCGACTGAGAGAACTGTTGCGAGCGGTAATGAATGATGCGGTTCGCAGCTGTAGTATCAAACCCCTCGACAAATGGATCGTCGAAGCCTGGGACAGCGGGCTTGAGCCTATCAGGAAGTTTGTTAACATGCTATATGACCACTGGTATGGTGTAGAAGCTTACTTCAAGAAAATAGCCACGAATGCCTATGCCGAGCGTGTAAATCTAAAGATTCAAGAGATCAAGAGAGCCGCTAAAGGGTACCGAAACATTCATAATTTCATCCGGATGATATACTTCCATCTGGGGGGACTCGATTTCGATACCCACTACAAATGACCAAGAACTAAACAAATCCTGACTTCCGCGGTATTTTAAAACTAAATATTATTTCAACTGATATTCAATTACTTGCAGTTACGCTTTTAGTGATTTTGGGTGTCCCAGCGATAAAAAAAGGCTGTCTTGGCTATTTTTTAAAAACAAATTGTTTTTTTAATTAACCCGGCTCCTGTCAGAGCTGCTTCGTTTGCCAAAGTTGTTTTTCTTATTTTGTGGCATGTTTGTCAGGAAAAAGAAAAATGCCAGTGGTAAGATTAGCGTCCAGGTTATTGACAAAAGCCTCGGAAAATACATCGTTTTGCATACCGTAGGCAGCTCTGCAAATCCTACACTTCTGGATCAATATGTCAAATTAGCCCATCAATGGATAAAGGAACGGAAAGGAGTGCAGGAATTAGATTTTTCCAATGAGAGAGAATTATTTGAGCGATTAGCTGATTCTATTACCCACTTTGAATTAGCCGGCATAAGGCTTCTGTTGGGAAAATTATTTGATGATATTGGGTTTGGTGTAATCAAAGATGATGTCTTCAGATATTTGGTGTATTATCGACTAGTATTTCCCCGAAGCAAACTAAAAACAACCGAATTTTTAGCCCGGTATCATGGTATATTTTGGAGCGATGATACCATTTATCGTTATCTGGATAAGCTGTACAATAATCAAAAGGAAAAGGTGCAGCAAATTAGTTATCAGCATACTTTGAAAATAATTGGCGGCGAATTAAAACTGGTTTTTTACGACGTAACGACAATTTATTTTGAAATTGATGCTGAAGATAATTTACGCAAGACAGGGTATTCCAAAGACGGAAAGGCTCAACATCCACAAATTGTGCTTGGGCTGCTGGTGAGTGAAAATGGCTATCCTCTGACGTATGATATTTTTGAAGGTAACAAATTTGAAGGGCATACGATGTTGCCTGTAATCAAAAGCTTTAAAAAGAAATATTCTCTGGATAAATTAGTCATTGTTGCCGATGCTGGCCTTTTATCAGCGTCTAACATTAAAGAACTCACGGAACAAAAATATGAATTCATTTTGGGAGCCAGGCTAAAAACAGAAAAACAAGAAGTTCAACAGCAAATTTTGTCGCTCAAACTTAAAAATGGTGAAAGTCATATACTCCAAAAAGATGGTTTAAATCTCGTTGTGAGCTATTCTGATAAGCGAGCCGCAAAAGATCGTCAAAACCGAGAAAAAGGGCTCAGAAAGCTCGAAAAACTGCTTAAATCAGGAAAATTAACGAAGGCAAATATAAACAACAAAGGATACAATAAATTCTTGACGATGCAGGGAGAGATAGACGTTACTCTCAACAAGCAAAAAATTTTAGATGACGAAAAATGGGATGGGCTGAAGGGATATGTAACCAATAGTGACCTCTCCAAAGAGCAAATTATTATCAATTATGGGCAGCTCTGGAATATTGAAAAAGCATTCAGGGTAGCAAAAAGTGAATTAAAAATCAGACCAGTTTTTCATCGGCTGCAGCGGCGCATTGAGGCTCATATTTGTATCACTTTTGCATCCTATAAAATATACAAAGAACTGGAACGATTGCTGGCGCAGCGACATGCTACAATCAGTGCAGGTAAAGCCATTGAGATTGCAATGTCCATTTTTGAGATAAGTTTTGAAATCCCCCACTCTAAAGAGAGGTTTAGAAGGCTAATTCTGCTCTCAGAGGAGCAAAAATACCTTGCTAAGCTGTTCGGATTCTGATTTTGGGTGTCCCAGAGCGGAAGTCAGGAGGGCTACGCCCCAAAAACAAAGATTCAGCACAATTCCTATCATGATTTCCAGGGCTACGCCCCTGCACCAGGGCTACGCCCCCAAAACAAAGATTCAGCACAATTCCTATGATGATTTCCA
>JBJSZW010000018.1:0-5527 GCA_046090565.1 Gammaproteobacteria bacterium | reverse complement strand
ATGATTTTTAGGAGATTAGAATGTGTGGTTCACTGGACGCTTACATTTTATCGTTAAGACTCTTTGCTTTGCCTGTCATGAGAAGCCCAATGCCACTCAGTGCCCTTGTGGAGAGCTTCATAAATCTGATCTCTGTATTGATTACATTCTTCTGTAGTTAACGTTCGATCTAGGGCCCTTAAAACTACCCGTAGAAGAATATTTTTCTGTGACGGTGAAATGCCAAGGCGTTTTTGGGCTGCTTCTGGCAGTTCTTGGTAAGGAGTTTGAGATAATGTTTCAACAAGCTCTACAATTTCTGCATTTTCTTGTAACGATTCCCGTACGATATCTCCAATGTCATCATCGGTCATGTCATTGTCTAAAACAATTGACAGATCTCTTGTAACTGGAGGCATTAATGATACGGGTTTATAACAGCTCAAATCTTCCATTTGTGATGAAATGCGCAAATCATTGGATCTGAGCAACCTGATGTCTGGTATATTTTTCCTTACCATTAGCAGCCTATCTAATCCAAGCCCCATAGCAAGACCTGAAACGCCATCATAATCTCTTATATTTGCTTTGATAATTTGAGGGTGAGCTAGTCCGCATTCTCCAACCTCAATCCATTTATCATTCCACAAAGCATCAATTTGTACTCCATTTTGTGTATATGGATGTGGACTTGGAATCACTCGCCACTTAATTCCGGGGATGGCGCTACCCATACATATGTCAATCATGTTCATAAGATCATCATTATTTAGCTGACTATCCTTTTTTAGCCTCCATAGATCAAGATGGTGAGGTTCCGCAGAATGAATACGATCAACACAGTCACGCCTATAAGTAAGCCCTGGCATAGCAATCAAGATATCATCAGGTAGTTCTGAAGATACTTCTTGCATTGCATTTGGTACCATAGCTGAGCCTTGGGTTCTTAAAAGCGCGGTATCACACACGTATCTTGTATATCTTGCGTCTCTTGAAGCACCATCTTTTGGGTAATTTAAGCGATCGTAATTATCCTCAATGGAAACGATTGGATTTTCTCTGTATGTTTTGACTTGGCACTGCCAGCTTTTGGTTAGTGCCTCTAGAACTTCATTTACTAAGATTTGCATGGCATGAGAGCCATCGGCAGGATTGGATAGATCTCGTAAATTTAAAGCATACCTTAATTGCTCAAGGCTAATTTTTTTGATATTCATTTTATTCCTCATTAAGTTCAAAGTTAATACAACGCATCAACACAAACTGTTGATGGCTTTTTGTGTTTCGCCCCTTGAACTTAAGAGCAGAGATGATTTAGATGATAAACCTTGATTTTGACATGAACACACCATACCCCTGACACTCTAAATAGTCCAAGGGGCTGCTAAATCGTATTACTTTGATGTTTAGCAAATGGTTCATTTTAATTCCGTTGAATAGTTATTGCAGGCATAAAGGCCCACGTTATGCTATTAAGCATACGTCATATTGCATCTAAAGTCAATTTATTTCGAAGCTGTGCGTGTTCTTCTTTAGTGCGTCGCTCATCATTTACTATCGTCTTCAAAAATCTCACTTTTCTTTTCTTGAAAGGGGCTTGCGTCATAAAACAACTCGATTTTAGAGATGAGTCTACCTTTGAATTCCATAAGCACCGCTGCCCTGAACTTACCAATCGGTTTAGGTGCGACCATATCATAGGCTAACATGATCTGATCGTGGCTTGCAAAACGTGACCTGATTTGGATGTCCTGCAATATTCCACCAAAGTTTTTTGCGGCTAAAACAACTGCGTCTTTTCCATGCATTTCTGCGAGTGGTCCGACAAAATGAACATTATCATGCAGGTAGCCGGCCATCTTATCAAAATCTTTTGCAAGCATAGCATTGTAATAGCTCTCAGCAAGGTTTAAATTATCAGTTGTGTTCATATCAAACTCCTATTATAGTATAAGTATACTGATAATGTATTATAAGGGCGCTGATATGTCAAGAGATAAAGAGGTAGGTGTTAGAAGTTTGCTTGGGTACAAACTGAAAAAGACCCAACATGCTCTGCGCCTTCACATGGATGAAGCTTTAAGGGCTCTTGATCTCACTACGCCACAATATGCAGTTCTTGCGCAATTAGAACTAAAGCCGGGAGCGTCTAATGCTGCGCTTGCAAGGTCAGCCTTTATCACAGCCCAAACCATGCACGGTATTGTCTCTAATTTAGAAAAACGTGGTTTGATTCAACGAAAAAATGATGTTTCTCATGGTAGAATTTTATGTACAGAATTAACAGACCAAGGTCACAAAGTTGTGACTCAAGCGCATGATATGATACGTGCTGTCGAATCACGAATGCTCGCTACGGTAAGTGGAGAACATAAAGTTCTGCTCGAAAAGCTATTGCTCGAGTGTTTCAATAATTTGCAGTAGTTGGGAGGCAGGTCAACTAAATCCATTCTTCATTGGAGACTGTTCTATCTCCACCTTGATCGCCAGTATTTAAAGTTCCAGCTTTTTCGATAAGCAGACAACATACTTCTTCATCGGCAACCGGTTTATGCTCAACCCCTTTAGGAACCACAAAGCACTCACCCTGTTTAATCAGCACTTCACTATCTCGAAACAAGATCCTCAAATTACCAGAGACAACCATGAATAATTCATCTGTGTCTGCATGCGAATGCCATACGAACTCGCCTTTCATCTTGGCTGCTTTGATATAATAGTCATTAAATTTTACCAGTATTTTTGGTGTCCAATACTCTGAGAATTTTTCAAATTTCTCATGAAAATTAATCGGTAAACAGTTCATTATATTCATAATATTTTTCCTATATAATTTGATAGCTAATTTTGAGGCTGTTACCTTTTAGCTTTTGTTTAGTTAGGCTTAAGCCCTTCAATTCCAATGATGACTTAACATGCGTACCGCCGCATGGCTGATAATCAAAAGGCGACATTTTTATTAGCCTTACATTCTCAGTTTTCGGTATGGAATAAGGTAAATTCGGACAATAGTTAGGTAGCTCATCTCCTTGTATATAAATACTTTCCAATATGAGGTCCTTTTCAATTGCATCATTAATTGCGCTATTTAAAGCACCTAAATCAAGCTCTTGGGAAGATTGATCATTTATAGAAAATTCTACATAGCACTCCCCTGGAAAGTGGTGCCCCTTTACTGCTTTATACTTAGGGTGCTCTCTTTCGATGATATTGCTAATCAAATGACCTGAAGTATGTAATTTGGCGTGCAATAATCTTTTTTCGTGATCAATTATTAATTTTGGAATTTTACCAAGGAGCTCCTTGCAGTCCTGAGTAGAGTAATGACGAATTTGATTATCAATCATTCTCACATGACTAACATCAAAGCGAGTGCTATCAATTTCCAGATACCCTTGATCCGAAGGTTGTCCACCACCTTGCGGATAAAATATTGTTTTATCTAAAATAAAGAAATGGCCTTTATCGTCCATTCCGGTATGTATAACTTCCCCATGACCTGCAAAGCAGTACGTATCTTCAAGGTAAGCTTTAATCGTTTGCATGAATCCTCCTATGCATTGTTCGCTATACAACTATTATAACAAAATTGGTTGCAATACGCAAGTACTTTCATTATACTATGTTCAGGATACAAGTTTAATGCGAGGTGTGAGTTTTATGAAAAAAGAACAAATTGAGAAATTACGGAATTCATCAAGAAAATTAGTAAGAGAGCTTGGAATGTTGCAACTAGACCATAGTGACTCAAGTATCACCCCAGGGCATTGGCATGCATTGATAGAAATAGAGAAAGACCCGGGGCTTACTATATCTAAACTAGGTGCGTTATTGTTGATGTCCATTTCCAGAGTATCAAGATTAACAACATCTTTATCTAAGAAAGGCTTGATTGAATTTAAAGAAGGGTTAGATAAACGTGAGAAATATTTGTATCTGACAGCGGCGGGGCAAGCAACCGTAAAAAGTATCGATGATTTTTCTGAAGATAAGATAGAAGGTGCTTTTAAGTTTTTACAAGAATCAGAAATGGTAGAGATCATAAATGCTATAGACAAATACTCAAACGCACTTGAGCAAAATAGGCTACTCGGTTCAGATATTAAAATTGCTACTCTTTCAACTTCTCGCGTTATACGTAAGCAAGTTATGTGTATGATTTCCGAAATACAAAAAAATGAATTTCATATACCAATTAACAAAGATATTAATATATGTATTTTAAAAGCGGAGCATTATTTTTATTACGATAACTCGTATAATTTTTGGTATGCTGTGGCTGATAATGGGCAGATCATTGGTAGCATAGGCTTAAGAAAAATCAATGATTGCTGTGGCGAGATTAAAAAGTTCTTCGTGATCAAGGAATATAGAGGTACAGGAGTTGCCAAAAAATTAATGCTTACACTTCTGGGCGCCTCATTGAAACATACCTTTAATAAGCTATATTTAGGTTCAGTGGACATCCTTAAAGCTGCTCACAATTTCTATGAAAAGTATGGCTTTATAAAAATAGCTCGCTCTAAGCTGCCAAAAGAATTTGAGCTATGCGAGCTTGATTCTGTATTTTATGTAGGCGAGGTTGAAGAAGTAATGGAAAAGCTGAGTAAGTAATATTGCTTACGCTCCGTTTCGAATCTCTATCGCTACTCCGGTTTTCGTTCTCTAAAAAGTGATGGGTCAAAAAACAGCAATCCTCTAAAACCCAGGTAAATAGAGGGTTTGAGGACATGCGTACCTTCACCCCGAGTGTTCGCATGTATCGGAGATAGAGAGGGAAAAAAGGGAGATTTTTGGGGTAAAATGGCAAAATTGGAGAAAGTGAGGTACGGGTCTAACGCTAGACAGAAACGCTAGAAAGCCCACAGATATTGGGGTTCTGAGGGGTGCTAACGCTAGTACAAAAAGTCAGGAGAAAAGTTATTTCTCAAAAATCTGGCGGAGGTTAGCATTCTTCAAAATAACCACCTCCAAACTGGGTGGGGAATGTCAACTTCACCGACTGCGATTCTAGCAGATTTCGATTATGATGCTACCAGTTATTATCGGAAGTGGTGATAAAAAATGGTGTTATTATCGATTTGCGCTGTTTTCGATAGTAATCAAATCGCCTACTTTGTCATGGCCTTAACGATACTTGTCGCATGTCCCTCGATATCACCATCGTCGGAGCTGAGCGAAAAACTGGCCACTTGTTCGTATAAGCCATCTCGTTCATCATGAAGTTTATCGATAAGGGCGGCAAAATTATCTACCGACAGTAATGGACGATAATCACCTTCCGCAATACGTTCTAATTGCACAGGCACGCTCACTTTGAGGTGAACAGTGAATTCTGATTTCAGTAACTCACGTGCTTTTTCATCGCAGATAATGCTTTCGTCTGTAGTGACCACTACGTTTTCTTTGGTGACTTGATGGGACAAAATTTCTGTCAGGCAACGATTAAAAGCGCGCTCGCCTTCTGTGCCTAAGACTTCAGACGGAATGCGCCCAATGTGAGCTGCACGTAAGCGTCCAGTGAACCACACATTCTAATCTCCTAAAA
>JBJSZW010000017.1:0-3880 GCA_046090565.1 Gammaproteobacteria bacterium | reverse complement strand
CTTGCTTTTTAGTCATTCTTTTTCGACGGGTCGTCATTTATATGCGTTCCTAATTAGTATTTTTAAGATACGCACAGATTGACATGATTTTTAGGAGATTAGAATGTGTGGTTCACTGGACGCTTACGGCGTTCCAATGATCCATGTATCATAGGCTAGTAATTTCTCTATCAAAGGTATAAAGTCATCACTCTGATTGCGATGTTCATAATCAAAAGGGCTAATGTCAAAGTTATTGAGATCAAATAACCCTATCTCAGATGAGCCTAGAATATCATCGATAACTTTTCTGGTATTACCAAAACTACGTGACGATCCAAAAATAATTACCTGAGTCATTAAATTACCATCAACACATTTTTTGTCCATTTGGAACCTTTGGATCAACTGTTATCAAACATATAGCACCGCTTTCATCAGAAAATCCCACAAGCAAAAACTGAGAGGTAAAGCCCGCTATATTCTTCTCTCCCAAATTAACGCATCCCACAATCTGGCGGCCAATAAGAGTCTGGGGCGTATAATGCACAGTCACCTGAGCTGACGTTTGCAATACGCCAACCTCAGGTCCAAAATCTGCCCACACCTTAAATGCCGGTTTTTTTGCTCTTGGAAACTCTTCTACTTTCACAATCGTACCAGAGCGCAAATTCACACGCTCAAATTCTTCGTATGTTATTGTTGTCATTTGTTACCTTCAATCTGATCTATAATTTTTTCCATTTTTTCTTTTGCATCTGCTTTGGCACGCTGACTGGCGCCAATCTCTTCTTTTTTATCGTCTTCTATGTGGTTTGAAAAAATAATTCTTCTATCGCCTTTTTCAATCCAACCAATGAACCAGCCATGATATAAATCAGGATTTTTTGTGCCATCAGCATTTAATAAGCTGCCCATTCCTGTTTTGCCATAAAACTTCCAGCCGTTTTTTAACTCTTCTACAAATAGGATATTTTTTGTCATAGCTACTGCATGCGGCTTAACAGGTAATTTTCCAGCTAGCATCTTCTGTAAAAAGGCGACTTGCTCTGCGCTTGAAATCTGCAGAGAACTCGATAACCAAGCATTTGTAAGGCCGTTGTTTGATCCTTTGTCTCCTGTTAGGTCCTTATTGCCGTAATCAAATTTTGTGACATACTCTTGAAATTTTTTCATACCAAGTTCTTTTGTTAAAACTTGGCTATACCAAACACAGGATTCTTTCATCCAGCTTTTGGGGGTTTGATCTTGCTTCCAAACCTCTCGCCAATCAACATAGCCTTCTTTAAAAGGCCATACAGGGTGCATTTCATCGACAAGAATGCCCGAATCAAATCCTATTAAACTAAGTGGTATTTTAAAAGTAGACATAGGCGCATAGCGCTTTTCCGGGTCACCCTCACTTTGCAATACTTTTCCATTTTCTTTTGCAATAAAGCAGCTATCGGCAAAGGCTACGTTGGCCGATAACATAATAGAACATAACAATAAAATAACTTTTTTCATGATTTACCTATTTAAAAATTGAATAATTGATTTTTTAATTTCATCCTTAATTTCAGGACTCCCTCGATCACACAAATCTATGTGCCGAGCTCCTTTTACATAAATAACCCCCACGCCGGACTCGGGAACAACGCCTTCATCTGGTTCATCATCTATTGCTCCAAAGCGTAAAATCTCTAATTTCGGATTTCTTGGGAAAGGATACCTTCTGCTATCAAGTGAAATAATCTTTGAAACCATTTCGGGATGAGTCTGAGCCAGCATCATTGAAGCATCTCCTCCATCAGAATGGCCTATTAAAATCACTTGACTCCAGTCCAACTGCGGCTCTATCTTTTGCAATTCATTTATCACAAACAAAATGTTTTGGACGCCACGTTCCCAAAAAGGCTTTCTTCTTTCCCACAAAGTTCCTGTTTTAGGGCGCACATCAGTGACGAGATCATGCTGGATGCTCACAACGAAATATCCATGTGTTGCAAGGGCATTTGCGATAAATGAATATTCCGTGTTTTTAACACCATAACCATGGCTGATGATCACCACAGACTTATTTATCGTACCCCCTTGATAAATAACCACGGGTACATTTCTGCCTCGGGTCTTGTCAAAGATATCAAACTTTTTGCTTTCCAAAGCATAAGCACTACTTGCAATGATGAATGCGCATAATACAAGACAGAGATTTTTAAAATATTTCATTAAACTACCGCCATGTAAATCTTATTTAAAATCCGTTGCTGAGAAACATATGTTTTTCTTAGAAAATTCATCAAGAATAAATTTAGTCGTTTCAGCAATCGCTTTATCAGCCTGCTGCGCATTATCTTTTTTATTTGAAAAAGTATAAATTGCTAGTACTATTGGCTTACATGCAGGCGACCATACAATTCCTATATCATGAGAAGTACCAGAGCCTCCACCTGTTTTTTCTGCAGCGCTCCAACCTAGAGGCAATCCATATCTGATTTTTTTGTAACCTGTAGTATTGTTCATCATCCAAGTTTTTAAAATATGCTGATTTTCTTGACTTAAAATATTATTTTCTATCAATAGTTTTTGAACACTTTGGGCCATATCTTTAGGAGTAGAGCTATCATGAATATTATTTGGATCTGAGTTTAAATTAGGCTCTAAATTTTCTAAATAAAACGATGCGTTTCCTATTGATTTTGCAAATTCATTAATGCTTTTAGTTCCTCCAAGCCTTGTAATCAGAATATTAGTTGCAGCATTATCACTATAACTCATGGCAGCTTCTGCAAGCTCATTTATCGTCATGTAACCTCTATCTAAATTGAGGCGAACGATAGGGCTCCAAAACACAATATCATCTGAAGAAATTTTTATTCTCTCATCAGCTTCAATATTTTTTAAAGCAGCAGCTGCAACTACCATCTTAACAGTGCTTTGAAATGGAAAGCGCTCATCCTGACGATAAGAAAAGCGGTTACCATTATTGGTGTCAATTGCATAAACGCCAATTTTAACATTGTACTTTGTCTCAATCTGCTTCACTCCTGCGTGTGCTTTGCAATTAACTGCAAAAGCAAATGTGCAAAACACCAAGCTTAATATTTTCCAATATTTCATTTTAACTACCCTTTTTATAAATTTATTACTCATATGCTGTTTAACTTCTCGCCACATCTTGTCCTTAAAAATATTTCACACCCATAGCCTTACCTATTTGCTCCATTGTCATTTTCAACCAATCCAACGAGTCTTACCGGCGCTTCTGTACCATCTTTAATTTTGATGGGCAGGACCATAACAAAGCTTCCAGTCGGTGGCATACTACCCAGATTTGCTACGTTTTCTATGATTATCTTATCCGAACCTAAAAAGAGTTTATGAACCTTAAAGCCATCTTCTGGGCGATCGGGTGAAAGCGTATCAATGCCAATAGCGCTCACGCCTCGTTCAAGTAAAAGTGATGCGGCTTCAGAGGATACGGATGGAAACACATGGTTGTTATGGTATTTCGAAGGTGTGTTCCAGAACTTGCTCCAACTGGTTTTAACCATCACACATGAGCCTTTTGAAATAAGTCCATACTTGCTTTCAAAAATCGCTACATCTTGGGCGCTGAGGCTATAAAGTTCATGGCATTGATCCGATACATCAATGACCACGCACGACATAATCAAATTATTCACTTCAAAATCATGGATGAATCTACCACCAGCAATACAGTGGCTTGGCGCATCCATATGCGTGCCGATCCCCGCATGCATTTTGACTTTCATAACGCGGAATTTATATTCACCTTGGCAATCAGCATAATCGATATGCGCATCATGATTAAACCCGCAGCCACCATTCCATGTAGGGATCGTGCTATCCAGTGCGTGGGTTAAGTCGATAAGTTTATATGGGAAAGTCATTTCTGTAT
>JBJSZW010000016.1:0-2521 GCA_046090565.1 Gammaproteobacteria bacterium | reverse complement strand
TTATCACAAATCATTTAGGATTGCTATAGTAGCGGAATTGTTTTGAGTAGCTTTCATGATTTTGACCTTTTTGTTAATTAATGAAAGTGGGTTTATATAATAGTTCTGGCGCACGGAATCTCCCACCGCGTACAAATACTTCTTCTTCGGCTGTAATATCAGTAAATAAAGCATTGTTGCGAATGTCTTTGCTGATTTTTTCGGTATTGTTTTTATGATTTTTATGATTAGCTTTCATGGTTTTATCCTCTTGGCAAATTAGCTGATGTTTATGGATACAATTTATGAGTTTTGAGGAGAAGCAATTTAATTAAAAGCATTTCCGGTGTACAATGCCTGGGCCTGATTCATCATATTCAGCACCTCCTCGTACAAACACTTCTTCTTGGGCTGTAATATCAGTGAATAAAACATTGCTGCGAATATCTGGGCTGGGTTTTTGGGTTTTGTTGGTAGTGGCGGAATTTTTAATGGTTTTCATGGGTGCTTTCCTATTGAGGTAGAAGTGTACTGGTTTTTGTATAATCTCAACATAACTTTTTAAAGACCCACTGTCAATCAGTGAATTTACTGAACTTTTTTTCAAGATTAATACTTTACAAAAGCTTTACATTAGCGCAAAATTAGTCAATAAAAAGTTTGAACACCTTAATAATATTAGAGTTCAGCTATATCCGTAATGACCTTGAGAAACCCCAACCCTGATTATCTTCCCATTCATCAAGATGATGAATTTTTACCCCCTGTCAGTGGTTGGACAATTTTTGGGGGTTTATTTTTGGTAGGAACAGTCGCGATCGCTTTAACAATATCCGCTTTTACCCCCTTACCTGTGACAGTAAAAGCGACTGCAATGGTGCGCCCCAATGGAGAGGTAAAATTAGTACAAGCACCTACTGAGGGGACTGTTACCAAGATTGAAGTTAAAGAAAATCAAACAGTAACTCAAGGACAAACATTAGTCACCCTAGATGCTTCTCGCTTGAACACTCGTGAAGCTCAACTTCAGGGAAATGAGCAACAAAATTTACAACAATTATACCAAATTTCAGAACAATTAAACAACTTAAATCTACAAATAGATGCAGAAACCGAAAAAATGAATCGAGCTATTTCTAGTGCGAAAGCTGATTATTTGCGGATAGAAAAAGAACATCAAGAACGGGGTTTAACCGTAGAAGCTCAAGTGAATGAAGCTAGAGCAAATCTGCAAATAGCAGAAGAAGACTGGCAAAAATCTAAAAGCGATCTCAAAGCCGCAGAAGCGTCTTTACGCGGCAGTGAATCTGCCTTAAAAATTGCTGAACAAAAAAGCGATCGCTATCAACAAGTTGGAGAATCTGCTTTAGGCAAAAATCGATTAGAAGAAGCCCAACTTGCCGTTGAACAACAACAGGAATTAATCGCAGAAAAGCAAGCATTATTACAAAGTCAAAAACAATCCGTCAGCCGTCAATTAAAAGCCGTAGAATCAGCAAAAGCCAAGTTACAAGCTACCTTAGCTTTGGTGAATCCGAGTCAGGGATTGGTGATCATGGCTCAGGAAAAAATGGCTCAGGAAAAAGCAACAGGAGAAGCTATGTTAGCTCGTTTAAATCAAGAAAAAAATAGTTTATTACAGCGTCAAAGTGAACTAGAAAAACAATTAAGTAGTGATCATCAAGAATCATTACAAGTGCAAAAAGAAATTAACAAAACAATTGTTTCTGCACCGATATCAGGAGTAATTCTAAAATTAAATTTGCGGAATCTCAATCAAACCGTTCGTGTTGGGGAAGAAATAGCCCAAATTGCCCCTAGTAATACTCCTCTAGTTATTAAAGCCAAGGTTGCTACAGGAGATATTGGTAAAGTAAAAATCGGTCAAAAATCCCAAATGCGGGTGAGTGCTTATCCTTACCCAGATTATGGAATTTTAGCCGGAAAAGTAATCGAGATTTCTCCTGATGCAATTATTCCTCAAAATACAGGTGCTAATTCTATTCTGCCTTATTATGAAGTTAGTATTCAACCCGATCAAATTTATTTAAAAGATGATCCAAAAAATACTTTACAGCCCGGTATGGAAATTCAGGCGGATATTATTGCTAAAAATGAAACCGTGTTAACCTTTATTTTACGCAAAGCCAGGTTATTGACTAATTTGTAAAGTTATGTAGCAATCCCCAAGAGATTGTAATATGAAATCCCATTATAGATGCTACAGATGCTCCCCCCTACCCCCTGTAGAGACGTTGCATAACGTCTCTACAGGGAGGGATTTGTAGCAAAAATTTAGGAATTTCATATAATCATTAACAACCGACATGAAACAGCCAGACGTATTATCTGGTGTTCCCTATTCCCTCTTCCCTGTACCCTGTTGATAAATTCATGATCACTTCTGTACCCCAACACTCGTAAAATAGTGAAGTTAAGACTTTGCTCCTGCAATGTGGGCAAATCTCACTCCCCAGGAGTTTTTGTTAACATCACCTCTATATAAAAGTTGCATCATGGTATTGGCAAGCGAAATTAACGC
>JBJSZW010000015.1:0-12252 GCA_046090565.1 Gammaproteobacteria bacterium | reverse complement strand
AAAAACAAGCGATTTAGAGGATTGTGAAATAATATTTTTGTCTCAAGATGTTGAAACAGATTCAAAAAACAAAAGCAATTTCTATAAAATAAATAGTCTCTTGAATAATGTTGTCTTCAAAATAAAAAATAAAAAAACATTGCTGATTTTACTTAGTCAAGTTGAGCCTGGATTCACAAGAAAAATTAATTTTGATAAAGAGAGATTATTTTATCAAGTTGAGACTTTGATAGTGGGGGAATCTATCAATAGTGCCCTCTATCCAAAAAGATTGATTATTGGCTGTGATAAAAAGGGAAAAGAGTTGCCGATAAAATATAGAATGGTATTGGAAGCCTTTAATTGTCCCATATTGAAAATGAGTTATGAATCTGCAGAATTATCAAAGATTTCAATCAATTGTTATTTGGCATCAAGTGTGCTGATGACGAATACATTGGCTGAAGCTTCAAGGGCGATAGGCGCAAATTGGAATGACATAGCTTCTGCTTTGAAATTAGATCCAAGAATTGGTGAAAAGGCTTACTTAAAGCCCGGATTAGGAATTTCAGGTGGGAATTTAGAACGAGATTTAATTTCACTGATAAAATTATCTAAAACTAATGATTTCAATGAGAAATTAATTCAATCCTTGATTGAAACATCAAATTACCATTCAAAATGGATTTTAAAAGAACTTGAAAATAAAATATTTAAATTTTTAAGTAAGCCTAAAATAAGTATACTTGGTTTGACCTACAAGGAAGGAACTGCGAGCATAAAAAATTCACCGTCTATTAAAATAATAAATAGTTTGTCTAATTATGACCTATTTTATTATGATCCATAAGTTAAAGAATTATCAAATAAAAATAATATAAAAGAGTGCTTGGAAGGTAGAAATATTGTCATCGTAATGAGATGTTTTGAAAATATAGAACTCTTATTAAAGAAAAAAATAAAATCAATAAAGGTTTTGTTTGATCCATTTTCATTGATTAGTAAAGAAATAATTAAATCATACAGAGGTGTTCTATTAAGGTTATGAGAGAAAAACCTAAATGAAAAATTGTTTTTAATCATGATTTTTCTAAATAATAAAGTTGAAGAAAATCCAACCAGAGTCCTTATTTTTGGAGGAAATGGTTTTGTTGGAGGTGATTTAAAAAAAGAGTTGTTTGCAAGAAGTATCCCAACTATTAGCCTCTCAATGTCTAATTTTAAAGAGATTAATTTTGTTTTAGAGGATAATGATTGCATTGTATTCTCTTCTGCGATTTCGCCTTGTAAAAAATATTGTGATTTCATTGAGAATATTGAAAAATTCGAAAGCATCCTAAATTTACTTGAGAAAAACTCAAGGAAAATAAATCAGTTTATCTATTTAAGTTCAGAGGCTGTGTATGGTGATTATTTTGGATTAATATCTGAAAATTCAGACCCAAACCCCGATTCATTGTATGGAATCATGCATTTCACAAAAGAATTATTATTAAAAACAAAACTTTCAGAAAAAAAATCATTGATATTAAGGCCTAGCATGGTGTATGGCGCTTTAGATCCTCATAATGCTTATGGTCCGAATCGATTTTTGAGAGAATTAAATAGAAGTAAAGAAATTAACTTAGTAGGTTCTGGAGAGGAAATTAGGGATTATATTTATATTTCTGATTTGTCTAATTTGATTGTAAAGTTAATATTAAATAAGGCCTACGGAGTTTTGAATTGTGGAAGTGGATTTTCTTACAGTTTCTTAGAAGTTATAAAAATAATAGAAGAATTGCATGGCCCTTTTAGTGTTAACTTTATTGAAAGATCTAGAAAAATAACAAAAAGAGAGATTGATAATTCTAGGTTAAAATTATTATTCCCAGATTTCAATTTTTTAAATTTAAAAGAAGGATTGAAAAGGATAAAAAATAATGAAAGAAGTTAATTTGTTAAAGGATCTTCCAGTGCCCAAAAGAAACCTTAAGAAAAGATCTTTTTTAAAAACTAAGGATGTGATTGAAACATCTAAAGAATATGGAGAATTATACTTTGATGGGCCTCGTGAATACGGGTATGGGGGATACAAATACGATGGTCGCTGGAAACCTGTCGCAAAAAATATAATAAATTATTATGAGTTAAAAGAAGGAGATTGTGTTTTAGATATAGGTTCTGCAAAAGGATTTTTAATACATGATCTAATAAACGCATGCCCTGGTTTAAATATTTTTGGATTAGATATTTCTGAGTATGCGATTAATAAAAGTTATGGTGATTCTATTGGTTCTGCATGTATGGGTACTGCAGAAGCCTTGCCATTTAAAACAAATTATTTTGATCTTGTAATATCTATCAATACAATACATAATTTAATAAGGCAAAAGGCAATCAATGCATTAAAAGAAATACAAAGAGTGTCTAGGGGGAAATCTTTTATTCAAGTTGATTCTTATTTTACAAAAGAACAAAAAGACTTATTTGAAGAATGGGTTCCGACTGCACAATTTCATGATTATCCAGGAGGTTGGCTAGAGGTATTTAAAGAGGCAGGATACATGGGTGATTATTATTGGACAGTTATTCAATGAAAAAATTTAATCTAGAAGAATCTAAAAAAAGATGTATAAACTATAGAAAAAGAATATTAGAAATGTCTCAAAAAGTAACTGCACTGCATGTGGCCCCTGCTTTTTCTTGCTTAGAGATATTAGACTTGATATATCATAATTTATTAGATGAACAAGATACATTTATTTTATCGAAAGGGCATGGATGTTTATCCCAGTATGTGCTTTTGAATGATTTAGGTGTTTTGTCAGAGAAAGATTTGGATGAATACTGTACAAAAAATGGGCGCCTAGGCGCTCACCCTGATTATGGAGTACCAGGTATTGGGGCCGCGACAGGTTCATTGGGTCATGGTTTAGGGATAGCTTGTGGGATTGCTCAAGCTAAAAAAATAAAAAATAATAATTCTAGAGTTTATGTAGTTGTATCTGATGGTGAGTTACAAGAAGGCTCAACTTGGGAGGCATTGATGATGAGTGCTAATTTAATGTTAAATAATATAACTGTTTTCTTAGATTTAAATAATTCTATTAGTTCATCAAAAATGAGTGAAACTCATCCTGCGTTTTATCCTATAGAAGAAAAACTTCAAGCATTTGGCTGGGAAACAAAAATGGTGGATGGTCACAATCAATTAGAAATTTATACGCAGATTAATAAAATGGATAAAATAAAGCCCAGCATTATGATATGTAAAACAATAAAGGGAAAAGGAGTTTCCTACATGGAAAATATCCCCATTTGGCATTATCGATCTCCAAACAAAGAAGAATATTTAGAGGCGATTTCTGAATTAGATTATATGGAGTCTTTTTTGTGAGAAATCAATTCGCAAATACTTTTTATGAAATGGCCAAGGACGATAAAAAATTTATTTTAATAGCTGCTGATATATCGCCTGCAGGCCCCTTGGTTTCCTTTAAAAATAAATTCCCCGAGCGCATCATAAATACAGGTGTTGCAGAACAAATTATGATAGGAATGGCGGCCGGTATGGCTTTAGAGGGGATGCAAGTTTTTGTATATACAATTGCGACTTTTGCCTTGTACAGGCCCTTTGAATTTATTCGAGATGATTTATGCTATCAAAATCTACCCGTTACAATTGTAGGAATTGGCGGCGGCGTTACTTATTCAACGCTTGGTGGAACGCATCACGCGATGGAAGATATAGCAATAGCAAGCGCCATTCCTAATATGACAGTTCTTTCGCCCTGCGATCCATTGGAGGTTGAAGAAGCAACAAAGTGGTGTGGTTTAGAAAACAAAGCTGGTCCGGTTTATTTGAGATTAGGAAAATCTGGGGAGCCAATTTTAACAGAAAAGTCTTTAGAAAAATTCATTGTTGGTAAAATTAGGTATTTAAAAAAAGGATCATATATTTGTATTATTTCTTATGGGACTGTTTTGAAAAAAGCTTATACATGGTCTGAATTATTGGAAAAGCAAGGGAAGTCTGTGTCTTTGATTTCATGCCATACGATAAAACCTCTAGATACTGAGGGCATTCAAAAAGCATTAGAAACACACCAAACGGTTTATGTTATTGAAGAACATGTTCCTCATGGGGGCTTGGGTTCTAGAATCAAAGAAATAGCCTGGGACACTCAGGCAAAGTGTCAATTAAAATGCTTTAGTTTGAAAGATAGATTTATCCATTGTTATGGTAGCCATGATGAATTACTAAAAGCACATGGTTTGTCTGAGGAATTTTTCATATGAATACAAAATACATAGAACTGTATTTGAACGAATCAAAAGAAATACTCGAAAAGTTAGATGTTTTTAACATAGAAAAGCTGGTATTAGCATTGAAAAATTTAAGAGAACAATCGGGACGATTATTTGTGTTGGGTTTAGGTGGAAACGCATCAAATGCTTCTCATGCGGTGAACGACTTTAGAAAACTATGCGAAATAGAGTCTTATTCTGCCACAGATAATGTATCAGAGTTAACGGCGAGAATAAATGATGATGGTTGGGAAAATTGCCTGAAAAACTGGCTTAGAATCAGTAAATTAAACGAAAAAGATGCGATTTTAATTCTTTCTGTAGGTGGTGGCTCTGAAGATAAAAATATAAGTGTTAATTTGGTTAAAGCCATAGAATATGCAAAAGAAAATAAATCCAAGGTATTTGGAATAGTGGGTAGGGATGGCGGTTATACAAAAGAAAACGCGAACATTACGGTGGTTATTCCCCCGTTGGTTCCTGAAAGGGTAACCCCACATACGGAAGGTTTCCAGGCCTTAGTGTTACATGCTATAGTCTCACATCCGCTATTGCAAATAATCAGAACAAAATGGTGAAAAAATGAATACTTGGGAAGAAGTTAGAAAATTAATGAATACCCCAGAATTAACCATGGGACCTTATTTTAGTAGTCAAATAAAGAATGATCCTAAACATTTATTATTTACTTTATCAAGATATAAATTTGCATACAAAATGCTTCCCTCTTTTAAGAAAAATAAAATTTTAGAATTGGGATGTTCAGAGGGTCTTGGTGCGTTATTATTATCGGATAATAAAAATGACATTCTTGGAGTGGATTCAGATGCACTTGCCATTGAACAGGCGAACAAAACTTTGGCAACAAAAAATATAAAATTCAAATGTAAGAATTTTGTGGGAGAATTTTTTGGATACTTTGATGCGGTGGTTAGCTTAGATGTTATAGAGCACATTGATAAAGAAAATGAAAATAAATTTCTTGAAACCGTAGTCAACAATTTATCTGAAGAAGGGATTGCTTTAATAGGAACCCCAAATGAAACGGCTAATCAATATGCGTCTGAAGCGAGTAAAATAGGACACATTAATTTATTTGATGCAAAAAGACTAGAAGAATTAATGAGAAATTATTTTTCTTACGTATTTATTTTTGGATTAAATGATGAAGTAGTTCACACAGGTTTTCATCCCATGTGCCATTATTTAGTAGCATTGTGTTGTGGGGCTAAGATACGATCAACCAAAAGTCTTAATAGGGTTATTCCAACATAAAAAAAATTCTTCATGGAAATTGCTTTGGATTCCCCAAAAGGTCGTTCCATGGCCATAACAGGAACTTCAATGTAAGTTTTCTTTAGAAATAAAAGCTTTGTTATTAATTCTGCTTGATACCCAAATCCAGGCGTTCTGGAATGCCAGCGCTGAACATCTTTTGTCTTGAAAATAGGAAGACCGTTGTAATATTTTAAATTATTACCAGTAATTAGATTGACTATTTTTGTAAAAAGAGAGGATAAAACTTTTCTAAAAAACTTCTTATTAAGAATTCTTTCATGATAGCACATGATAATATCAGCCTGTCCTATTTTTAACAAGATTTTTTCTAATGTCTCAGGGGTTTCGTCGTTGTCGCCATTGACTTGTCTAAAATAAGTGCCTTCAGCAATAAAAGCCGCTTCTGCAAAACTATAACCAAGTCCATGATTTTTATTATTTAGGATTGACTTAATATTTAAATTTGGATTATTTTTTATAAAATCATTAATAAGATGAACTGAATTATCAATTGAACCATCGTCTACAATTATAAGTTCATAGGTTAAATTAACTTTATTAATTACTGATATTGCAGTTTTAATAGAATTGATAATATTTTTTTCTTCATTGTAACAAGGTATAAATATACTAATGTCAAATTTCATTTTTTTTCCTTATTAAAAATGTAGAACAAATGATTAAGATGGGCGATATTTGCAGTAAAAGTCTGTGTTGGCCACTTTCGCTTGAGATGTCTTTAAAAATATCTTTTTCAAAAGAAAATATAAATACAATTAACAACAAAGGCAAGAAAGCAATTAATAAAATGGCTATTCCCTCCTTTAATTTTATAAAATACTTAAAATTCAATAAAAAACAAATGGGTAGCACAATCCATAAAATGCCATTAGTGCTTGCATTAAACAGATGTTTCCATAACATAGAAAACATATCTGAGTTAAATTCAAAAACAGGATTGTATTCAAGAAAATTAAGCTTTGTTTTTAAAACAATAAACCATGGTAAAGTCAATAAGAATGGAAGTAAGTAAGCCCCTAGGTTCTTTATTTTTTCAAAATAAGTATTTGTGGAAAAAAATAAAATGGAAATAAAAAATGAGGGAAAATAAACGCCAAGACCTTCTCGTTTAATCCAAGCCATTCCTGCTACTAGAAAACCTAATATTAAAAATTCTTTATTAATAAATGCCATGGTTGCAACACAGGCATAGGCGGCCATCCAAACGTCTACATAACCCGAAGGTGCTTGCCATAAAAACAGTGGAATAGAAGCCAGTATGTAAGTTAAGAAAAAAGAATATTTCAATTCCTGGCTGATTTTTGAACAAGCCATAAAAGTCGTTATTAAAATAATTAAATAAAAAAATACGCCATCTATTTTAACTAAATGATCATTCCAAGAATTATTAATAATTCCATTGCAAGACCTCCAAATCACACTGCCCAGGGGATAATTCGCAATTCCAAATTGATGACCTAGAAAGTTATAATGATTAGAATCAAAGGACCAATTAACGCCATAATACAAAGCTTTTGCTCTGGAACCCCAGTTTAATGTACTGTCCCAAAAAAACAAATCTGTTTTTAGGGACTGCCAAAACATAAAATAGATTTTATACAGAATAATCAAAATTAAAACAACAGAAAAATAACTATTTATAGATTTTTTAAAAATATTATATATTGTATTTTTTTCTATTTTCTCTAAGTACTTGTGTTTAGAAATAAAATTTAATAGAGAGAAAGAAAATATGACTATAAAAAAACTAGAATTTAAATTAAAGCCGGCCATTAATAATAGAAAAACAGTCATTGTTTCTATAAATATACCAATAAAAATACTGTTTATAAAGAATTCTAAAAAATTATATTTATTTTTATAAAAAAATATAGAAATAGGCCTGCCTATTAAAAAGTTAATAAAAAAGTGGATAATTGTAGATATTAAAGGCATATGGATTAATTTTCAACCAAATATATCGTGTTAAAATTCATAATGGGTTTTCTTTTTTTTGGGTTTCTGGTTATTGAAAATCTTGGAGTCTCTGAAGGCTTTTGAAAGCTCTTTTTTAGAGAATAGTTAGTATAATTGAGCTCTTTTGAATAATAAGAATTTGGATTGTTGGGTAAATATTTGAATTGAGCAAGATGGTATAAAATAACCCCGTATTCATAGGTCTCTATAGGATCTTCAATGTTATTTTCAATATTCCAAGTATCTCCAGCAATGATTTGACTTACAGTTTTCGCAAAAGAATGAATATTGGTTTGTATGGGAATAACTGAGATTGAAAATGTTTCTAACATATTTTTAAAATAAAAAGAAGAAAAAATTGATTTAATATCTATAATTAAAGCAGGCAATAAAAGAGCAATAATGATTGAAAAACGTTTTAATTTCGTATCATAAAGTACAATCACTACAAAAATAAATCCGGCTAATAATAGATCATTAAGCTTGTATCCAAAAGGATAATTTTCTGTATGACCATTAATTAATTGTAGATCAAGTGGCAGAGGGCTGAGCATTAATAATATTTCATCAGACCATGTGATCGGGGGGTTGCCAATAATATTAGTCCCAGACGAATCATTAAAACCAATGCTTTCTATATTGTTATTCCAAAATGAAAAACCACGGAGATCATAGATTTTTTCTCCTGGGATAAGACTTAGATAAAAGATATGTTTTTGTTTGTTTTTATCTAATGCATACATAACAAAGGGCTGGCCTGTTGACGATAGGGGGGCATAGATTTTAAGTGCAGAATTTTCAACGGGTTGTTTTAAATGATAAAGATGCGTAAAAAAAAACATTGTATTCACTTGCTGAGGTAATTGCTGGGAAAATAAACCCCATAAGGTATAGAAGCTGTAGAGTTTTAAAAAAAATAGAAATAAAATGCTGAATATCCCGGCACCCTCTTTGAAGTTATTATAAAGAAGTGTATGTGGGATAGAGGCTGGCGGCAAAAAAAATAGTTAGTTATTTAGCTATTAGTTGTGTATTAGGGCCTGCACGGAGACAGGCCCCTACAGATTCGGGGTACATTTTTAATCAAACAGCTTCGGTGGATAGCCTAGCGCTTAAAGCTTTTTTAGGTTTTAAAATTGGCAATGTAATTAAAAACGCAAGCAGCATGGCACCTGCCATGAGCATAAAAAAGCCCTGCCAATGGTAGCTGTCGATCATCTTACCCAGGGGGCCCCCGGCACAAGCTGCACCAATGTAACCAAATAGCCCAACAAAGCCATTGGAGGTGCCTGCAGCTCGTTTGTCTACAAATTCGGCGGCTGCCAAGCCCACCAGCATTTGGGGGCCAAAGACTAGAAATCCAATGCTTCCCATGATGAAAGAATCCCAATAAATATGTTGGGGCAGATAAATTAAAAAGGGAATTAAGGCCATGAGCCCTAAGCAACTCCAGAGTGAGTAGGGTAGGCGTTTACCTTGGAATAATTTGTCTGAAAAATAACCTGCGGCCAGAGTGCCTAAAAACCCACCAATTTCAAAATGCCCGACCAAAAGCCCAGCTGTTTCTTTGGTGTAGGCTTTATTTTCAACAAAAAATAAGAGCGTCCAATCATTCATAGCTGTTCGAACCAGATACACAAAAAAATAAACAAAACCCAAAATCCAAACATAGCGATTGTTTAGGACACATTTAAATAAAATTTCTTTAAAGCCAATAGCCCCCTTTTTTTTCAGAGAAGCCTCGTTGGGCATTTCTGGATCGTTTTTGTATTCTTCAATGCTGGGTAGGCCCATGGATTGAGGCGTACCTCTTAGACGTTCTAAAAGAAAGAAAGACATACCAATAGCAACCAAGCCTGAAATCACCATGCAGTTTCTCCAGTTGCCGCCATAAGCTGCCAAAGAAACGAGTAGCAGGGGTAGCAAAGAGGCCAGCCAGCCACCCAGATTATGGGAACTAGAACAAACACCCCACCAAAAAGCTCGTTCTTTTTTACTGAACCAATGCGTTAGTTGCTTGGTAATGGGAGGCCATCCCCAGCCCTGGAACCAACCGTTTAGGAACCAAATGCCTGCCAAGAGCCATAAATTCGAGCTTAAGCCAAAACAAATGTTCAGTATGCCTGTTAAAAACAGACCAATGGAAAGAAAATAGCGAGGATTAGAGCGATCGGAGAGAATACCGCTGGTAAATTTACTGATGCCATAAGCAATGTACAAGGCGCTCGCAATGTATCCCAGTTCTTGTTTGGAAAAATGAAGCATCTCTTGAATATCCACGCTCATGAACTGGAAGCTTTTTCGGGTGATGTAAAAAAAGACATAGCCCAAATACAAGGAATAGAAAATTCGAATGCGCCAATAGCGGTATTCAGCGTCTGTGGTGCTCTTTTCAGTACTCATGGTATTGGCCAAGGCTTGTCCCCAAAATTTAAAAAATTATATATTTATCATGCACTTATCAATGTACTGGGGTTGGTGTAAGGTTGCCTGAGGGCTTCTGCGACAGCCTCGTGGGTGACCTGGCCTTTCCAGACATTCAGACCTTTTAACAAATTAGAGTCCATTTGGCAAGCTTTTGGGCCCCCGTGCTTGGCTAAATTCAGGACATAAGGTAGGCAGGCATTGCTAAGGGCCTGGGTAGAGGTTTTTGGAATAGCGCCAGGCATGTTTGTTACGCAATAATAGGTCGAATTATTTTCAACATAAACAGGATCGGCATGGGTGGTCGGGCGGCTGGCAGCAAAGCAGCCGCCTTGATCAATCGCAATGTCTACTAATACACAACCAGGTTTGAGTAAGCTCGCCATTTCAGCTGTAATCAATTTAGGCGCACTAGCGCCTGGAATCAAAACAGCACCAATCACCACATCGGCCTGTGGCAATTCTTCTTCTATGGCTGCTTGGGTGGCATATTTGGTAATTAGGCCAGCCCCAAACTGGTTCTGAAGCCATTTTAGGCGATCCAGAGATTTATCAAAAACAATCACCTGAGCGCCCATCCCTAAGGCCACGGCAATGGCCTGAGTACCGGCAACGCCTCCGCCCATCACTAAAATTTTAGCAGGGGACACACCGGCAATGCCGCCCATCAGCATGCCTGGGCCGCCATTTATTTTTTCTAGGTAGAAAGCAGCCTTTTGCACAGAAAGTCGCCCTGCAATTTCACTCATGGGGGCTAAAATAGGTAGACCGCCTTGTGGGTGGGTGACTGTTTCAAAAGCAATGGCCATGCATTCGGATTTTAAAAGGGCCTCTGTTTGGGGTAAATCGGCAGCCAAATGCAGAAAACAAAACAGAGTATGCTTAGGCCTTAACAAAGGGTATTCTTGGGCTTGGGGTTCTTTGACTTTGAAAATCAGTTCGGATTCTTCAAATACAGCAGCAGCATCCGGTAGAATTTTTGCGCCAGCAGCCCGATAGCTTTCATCTTTGAAGCCAGCCTGATTGCCGGCTTGGGTTTGAACATGAACGGCATGCCCTTGATTGCTTAGTTCTTTGACGGCCTCAGGTGTTAAACCAACCCGGTACTCATGAACTTTGATTTCTTTTGGAATGCCAATATGCATGTCCTACTCCCCTTGTTCGAATAATTGCTGTCGTACTGCTCTTGGGATTTAAGTTAGCAAGAAATCAAAATTAGTGTCAACTTAAATCATTTAAAATGATTAATGATTAACGTTCCGCAATTATAAAACCTTGTGTTAGGGCTTTTAGGTTGGCTGCAAGGTTAAGAAGATCTTGAACGCTTTGGGCCGCATGGTCTGATCCTTGGGAGGTTTGTAAGGCCACTTCGGAAATATGACTTAAGTTTTCATTAATGGCCTTTGCCACAGAAATTTGTTTTTCTGTGGCAGAAGCGATTTGGATATTCATGTCGCCAATCATCCCAATGGATTGCTTAATGGCCCTTAAGCTTTCGCCTGCTTTGGTGGCTTCTTCCACATTGGCCTGAACCCGATTAGTGCCTTCTTGCATGACGGTGACTGCTTGTGCGGCACCAGATTGTAGACGTTCAATCATATTTTGAATTTCTTGGGTGGACTGCTGCGTTCTTTGGGCCAGGGTTCGAACTTCATCGGCTACGACGGCAAAGCCTCGGCCTTGTTCGCCCGCACGAGCGGCTTCAATGGCTGCATTTAGAGCCAAGAGATTCGTTTGTTCGGCAATACCTTTGATCACATCCAATACAGAACCAATTTCTTTACTGTCTGAATCTACGCGTTGAATCACCTCACTCGCATGGCTCACTTCTTTGGCCAATTGGTTAATAGAACTTAAAGTTCGGGCCACTAATTCATCACCTCGTACCGTTTCTTGTCCTGCAGATTGAGCAGCATCGGCCGCATGAGAAGCATTTTTAGCCACATCTTGAACGGTTCCACTCATTTGGCTGGTGGCTTCGGATATATGAGCAATTTCTTTTTGTTGGCCTTTGAGTGCGTCTCGGGCTGAGTTATTATCGCCACACTTAATGGACGTGCGCGTGGGCACAAGCATGGCTAAGGCTTGACACAGTGATTTGTATGGCGACGATGTTGTAGCTTTTGAAAAACGAGCTATCGACATTGGTTGATGATCATGAAGACGGCATTATTGTCTGTATCGCGCGCGCGCCAATGATGCCAGTGGGTGGTAAGCGAACAACAGAACTTCAGAAGTGGATCGATCATGACATATGAACTTGGAGAGAGTTTAAGAATTTAGTTGTGACGGTATTACATGAAT
>JBJSZW010000014.1:0-5444 GCA_046090565.1 Gammaproteobacteria bacterium | reverse complement strand
GTGGTTTTAGAACAGTTTAAAAGGAATATACGGTATGCATTTTGATTTAAAATTAAATAAAAGTCAAGTAAAAAAATTAACACAGAGTTTAAAAACAGCTGAACAGCTGGGTGACTTTTCTGCTGTGAAACGACACATGGCTATACTCGGCTACAGCAATACCGCTTCTTTCCAACAAATTGCTATCATGCTACAAGTGTCTGTACAAGCCATCCGAGACTGGGTCAAGGGATATTTGTCCGATGGGCTTAAACGCTTGAAAGGCGCTAAGAGCCCTGGTCGGCCATCGAAGCTAACAAAAGCTCAAAAAAAGGAGCTTACTCAGCTTATTACAAAAGGCCCTTCTGCCTGTGGATTTCCGGGTGCTTGCTGGAGAACTCCAATGATACAGCATTTGATTAAAGAAAAATTTGGAGTCTTTTACTCAGTGATTTATTTAAGTGGATTGCTAAAAAGCATGGGGTTTAGTTTTCAGAAAGCAGCTTTTGTTGCTTCTAAAAGGGATAAAGAAAAAAGGGCGGAGTGGCTTCAAACGACCTGGCCAGAAATTTTAAAATTGGCTCAAAATAAAAATGCAAGCATACTTTTTGGAGACGAGGCATCATTTCCTCAATGGGGCTCTTTAAATTATACTTGGGCCCCTGTTGGTCAGCAACCTGTCGTACAAACCTCAGGCAGTCGTCGAGGATATAAAGTTTTTGGATTAATTGAATATTTTACAGGTGCCTTTTATTCAAAGGGGCATGAAGGAAAATTAAATGGCGAATCTTACAGCGAATTTTTGCTTGAGGTGCTAAAAAAAACAAGGAAACACCTTATCCTAATTCAAGACGGAGCCCCCTATCATAAAGGCAAACACATGAACGAATTTTTTAAAAAACATGCTGACAGAATTACGGTTTATAACCTCCCAGCCTATTCGCCTGATTATAACCCCATTGAAAAATTGTGGAAAAAAATAAAACAAGCCGGAACCCATTTACAATATTTCCCAACATTCGAATCTTTGATCTGTAAGGTGACGGACATGCTGGGGTTATTTGGAAATTTTAAAAAAGAGGTCTTGTCATTATTTGGATTTTACCAGGAGTTGGCTGTTGCATAAACCTGGTTGGTTTCGCCAAAAACATTTTCTGAAAAACTATATATTGTATTTCTTCATAAAATTTGTTACATATTGTGTACAGTCTGCTGGGCTTTCACAATTTTGGGTCTCGTAGGCTATAATCTGGTGCGAGCTGGGTCAAGTTCCCTCAAAGAGAGCGATATCTAAGATACCGTTCGCTTTTTGGAATACAATAAACTTGTCTTTTGATCATGTTATTATTTAGTTAACTCCCTAACATGAGTGTAGTAACTCTACCCCCTGGCGCAAGTGAACACAAGTCAATAAATTTAACCTTCAACGGATAAACGAATTATTATGTTTAAATTAAAAAGCTTTCAATTTATTTTGTTTAAGACATTGTTTTTAATAGGTCAAACTGCTTGGGCCTTAAGCTTTCCTTTGGAAGCTCAACAAGATATCGTCGGCAATATTCGGTATGTCCGCGTCCACAAAGGACAATCCTTAGGTGATATCGGTAAGCACTATGATATTGGTGTGTACGAAATGATCGAGGCCAATCCCAATATTGATCCCTGGGTGCCAGAACCTGGCACTGAAGTGATTGTCCCCTCCCAATTTATCCTGCCCCCAGGCCCCAGACAAGGCATGGTTTTGAATTTGGCAGAAATGCGTTTGTATTATTATCATCCTAATAAAAAAATGGTAAGCACTTACCCTGTGGGTATTGGGCGTAAAAGTTGGCCCACCCCCCTAGGCAATACGACCATCGTATACAAACAAAAAGATCCCACCTGGTACCCTCCCCCCTCTATTCGAGCAGAACACGCGGGAAAAGGCGATATCCTACCCGCTTTCATTCGCCCAGGCCCGGATAATCCCCTGGGCCAATATGCGCTCAGAACAGGCTTTAATAGCATCTTAATCCATGGCACCAATAAACCAGGTGGCATTGGCCTAAGAGGCAGCCATGGCTGCATTCGTATGCATGGGGCAGATATCAAAGAACTGTTTTACTTAACTTCAGTGGGAACCCCTATCCGAATTGTTCATGAACCCCTAAAAGTTGGGCAATTAAACGGCGAATGGTACTTAGAATCGCATGAACCGCTTTCAGAGACTCGTTTTAATCATTCTGTTTCGGATGCCACATTGGCTAAGCTGATTCACCATTCCCTGCCCAATGCTTCAGCACTCGATTGGATTTTAGTCACCAGCATCTTCAAGCAAACCAATGGCTACCCCCAAAAGCTGCATTAATTGCAGCTGAACCTTAATTAGAAAGCAAAATTTGGATCACTTGAATCCCTAGCATAATGATCATGGGCGAGAGATCCAAGCCTGCAATGGGTGGAATCAAGCGCCTGGCTCTGGCCATCAAGGGCTCGCAGATTTGATAAAATAAGATACACAGGGCATTGTTGTTCATGGCTGCAGGATTAAACCAACTGAAAATTACCAAGGCCAAAATCATCCAAAAATACAAATCCAAAATCTGAAAAAGATGCTTGAACAATAAATCAAGGGCCATGAACTCAATAGGCGGGATATTATTTCGGATCAAATAAATAAGCATTAAGTTTAAGAAATTCAAGCCAAAAATAACAAACACCGAGGCCAGATCAATCCCCGCATAGCCAGGTACTATTTTTCGAGCGGGCAGCAAGAGGGGATTCGTGATTTTAACCAAAATGTGAGCGATGGGATTTCGAAAACTTCCCTTGGCCATTTGTAACAAAAATCTCATCAAATAGGCACTAACATAAATGCTAAAAAAAGTATTCGCCAAAAAGATTAAAGCATTCGGCACTGCGTTTAAAGAAATCATTGAATTTTCTGTTCCTGTTGACTAAAAAGATCGCCTATTTCAACGGCTCTTTGTTTGGCTGCCTCTAGGGTTTTTTTAAGAATTTTCCTTAAATTCGCCTGTTCTAAAACTTCTAGGCCCTTTTCTGTGACTCCGCCTTTGGAGGCCACTTGTTGAATCAATTGAGCCAAAGAGTTATCCGATTCCATGCTCATTTTAGCAGCCCCTAGGGCCGTTTGCTGAATCAAAATCGTGGCATCTTCTTCTCGTAATCCCAAATGGCTAGCAGCTTGCGCCATGGCTTCCATGAACAAAAAGAAGTACGCAGGACCTGCGCCTGAAAGAGCCGTTACTGTGTCTAATTCATGTTCATGCTTCACCCAAAGTGCAAGCCCCACGCTACGTAATACAGATTCTGCCAAATTTTTTTGTTCTTCACTGACTTTAAGATTGGCATACAGTGCGGTCGCACTGGCGCCTAACAAGGCTGGAGTATTGGGCATGGCTCGTACAATGGCCAAATTTTTATTAAGCCACCTTTGGATATTTTCTAAACGAATACCTGCAACTAAAGAGATCATTAGTTTTTTGTCTAATTGATGTTCCGATTCTAAATTCAAACTCGCCAAAGCACTCTGTACTTGCTGGGGCTTCACCGCAATCACAATCATATCGCTTTCCTGGACTAATTTTGAATTATCAAAATCTGCGTGGATTCCAAATTGCTCTTTAAGCTTCGCGAGCTTATCCGCGTTAGGATCACTTACTCGAATATTTTGAGCCAACCAAGCATTGCTTAATAAGCCGCCAATAATACAACGAGCAATCTGCCCGCCACCTATGAAACCAATTTTTGTATTCTGCACCGTGCAATTCCTCGATTTATAAGGCTTTTGAAATAAGATTTGTCTATGCTTGATATAGGGCCCAACTGCCTTTAATTCAAGTTATTGGCCGAACCCCTTTGTGATTTGTTTTGTAAGGAGAAGACCCCGTGGATATTAATGAATTACTAACATTTTCCGTTAAAAACAATGCCTCAGACTTGCATTTGTCTGCCGGCCTACCCCCTTTGATTCGGGTCGATGGTGATATTCGACGCATCGATCTTCCCGCCTTCGACAACAAACAGATACACAACCTCGTTTATGATATCATGAACGACAAACAGCGTAAAATTTTTGAAGATAATCTTGAGCTGGATTTTTCTTTCAGTATTCCAAACTTAGCTCGCTTCCGGGTGAATGTCTTTAATCATGAACGCGGTATTGGTTCTGTGATGCGCACCATTCCCTCCAAAGTCATCTCCTTGGAGCAATTAGGAGCACCCAATATTTTTAAAGACATCGCTGAATTTCCACGGGGCATTGTTTTGGTAACGGGCCCAACCGGTTCCGGTAAAAGTACGACTTTGGCTTCCATGATTGATTATATCAATACCAATTTTTATCATCATATTTTAACTGTTGAAGATCCTATTGAATTCGTGCACGAATGCAAGCGTTCTCTTATCAATCAGCGTGAAGTTTTAAGAGACACCATGGCCTTTAGCAATGCCCTAAGAGCAGCCCTGCGGGAAGATCCAGATGTTATTTTGGTGGGTGAAATGCGTGATTTAGAAACCATTCGCTTAGCATTAACCGCTGCAGAAACAGGGCATCTGGTATTTGGCACACTCCATACCACCTCTGCTGCCAAAACGATTGATCGCGTGGTTGACGTGTTCCCTGCTGGCGAAAAAGAACTGGTACGAACCATGCTGTCTGAATCCCTAAGGGCTGTTATTTCTCAAAGCCTTATTAAAAAAATGGGCGGAGGTCGAGTCGCCGCACATGAAATTATGATTTGTAATCCAGCGATTCGCAACTTGATTCGCGAAGGTAAAGTCGCTCAAATGTTCTCAGCCATTCAAACTGGACGCGCAGCAGGTATGCAGACTTTGGATCAATGTTTACAAGAATTGGTTTCTAAAAATATCATCGCCAAAAAAGATGCTCGATTAAAAGCAGAAAACAAAGATCTCTTCAACTAATAAAATGGCTAATATGGAAAAGCTCGAAGAATACCTTAAAAAAATGAAAGAGTTAAACGCCTCCGATTTGTTTGTTACCGTTGGTATTCCTTTAAGCATGAAAATCGATGGTTTTCAAAAAGCCATTGATGAAACCGTTCTCAACCCAGAAGCCGTGGAACAACTTCTTCTACCCAGCATGAATGCCAAGCAACAAGCGGAATTTACGGAAAAAAACGAATGTAATTTTGCCCTACAAATTGGCGATTTCGGGCGATTTCGAGTGAACATTTTTCGACAACGCCTACACATGGGGGCTGTGATTCGACGCATTGAAACCAAAATTCCAACAGTGGAAGAATTAGGTGTGCCCAACAGCCTTTTAGATATCGTTATGAACATACGAGGATTAATTATTTTAGTCGGCGCCACCGGTGCCGGTAAAAGCAGCACATTGGCAGCTATGATGGGCCACAGGAATCATCATTCCAAAGGCCATATTATCACGATTGAGGATCCCATTGAATTTGTTCATGAACATGCCGGCTGTATCATCACTC
>JBJSZW010000013.1:0-3684 GCA_046090565.1 Gammaproteobacteria bacterium | reverse complement strand
CCGCACTAATTTTGAAGGGGACAAGTCAGGAGATATGTGTCCTTGTGGCACGTCCATCACCACCGAAAAACCCCATTTCCACATCAGGAATGGGGTTTTTTAGTTTTTGTGTTCCAAACTGTGTTCCAAAACGAAAGATTTTGTATATTTGAGTATGGGATATTTCGTATCACTCAACTACCGAAACAGTTCTTCCAAAACCCCTAAAGATGAGGATATAGGAGTAGTGATAAATTACTACTATAAGGGTAAGAAGTTGAGGAAATCCGTAGGGGTTGAAGTGAAACCAAAGTGAGCTGGTAGGGTAAATTTGGACAGCAACTTAAGAAAACTTAACCCCCGAATGAGCGAAAGAAACCTCACTTCATTTCGGGATTTTCTCTAATGAATAAGGGGCTGATACACAATTACTTTTTTGTCTCATAATCAAATCTAAACGTATCAAATCGTATCGCGTTTCATTTGTGGTTTCGAATCATAACCGTATATTTGCGTATCAAATCGTATCAAATGAGCAGCAGGGTATATAATTTTAAATTGAATATTGACTGGAAACTCATTCATTTAATCAGTGAAATAGACCGTTTTGATGCAAATTGGACAGCTATTGAACGTAAAGAAGGACAAAGCCTCAAAGAATTGAAGAGCATAGCGACCGTTCGAAGCGTAGGGGCGTCAAACCGTATTGAAGGCAACAAGATGAGTAATGATGAGGTTGATGCACTACTTCAAGAAATTGACTTGACCAAGCTTACGGACAGAGACGCTCAGGAAGTAGTCGGATATTTTGATGTATTGGATTTGATTTCGGAATCTTATGCAGGCATCAGCGTTACAGAAAACCATATCAAGAGTTTACACAATAGTTTGATGAAATACAGTGCCAAAGACCAGTGGCATAAGGGCAATTATAAGGTGCATAACAATGCAGTTGAAGCCTCATTTCCTGACGGCACAAGGCAAATCATTTTCCAAACCACCGAAGCGGGATTTGCTACCGAAGATGCCATAAGGCAGTTGATCAATTGGTATAATTCAGAAACGGAAGTACACTCGTTAATCAAAGTGGCATCTTTTGTATATGATTTCCTGAGCGTTCACCCTTTTCAAGACGGAAACGGAAGGATAAGCCGTTTGATTTCAACGCTTTTACTACTCAAAAAAGGATATAAGTGGATCCAATACGTGAGTTTTGAACACGAAATAGAAAATCGAAAAAACGAATATTACCAAGTGCTTAGAAGCAGTCAGGCTCAACGCCCAAACGAAGATGTGACGGATTGGATCTTGTTCTTTTTGAATTGCCTGTCCAATATACAATCGCAACTAATGTTAAAACTACAGAAAAGCGGCATTGAAACAAAACTTTCGTCCAAAGAAAAATCAATTTATGCGATTATTCAGAACCGTCCGAACATCCAGTCAGGCGAAATTTCCGAAAGGTTGGCGGTGCCAGCACCAACTGTAAAAAGAATTTTGTCTGAGTTGCTCAATAAAGGGCTGATTGAAAAGCAAGGAAAAGGACGAAATGTAAGCTACACGATAAAATAACAATAAACTTCATTTCCAAGTCCGGAGTAAACAGCTATTGTAAGCGGTTCATTCGTTCCGTTAAAATAGTTTTATACTGTTGTTTACATTCATGACTCATAAAACTGCGGTCTATCCGCTCCTGCCATTGGGGCAATGCCTTCGCCATCTTGATAAAGATGTTTTCCTGCTGTTTTTCTTCCAACTTCAATAAGTTCATCGCTGCCACAAAATCCTGCTTTTTCAGCTTCTTCTTCCGTCCATTGAGGGTTAATGCCATTTCTTCTTCATCGGCAGGATTTACCAAGGCGGTATTCACCAAATCGTAGGCCGGTGATAAAGTCATGCCCATGCCTGGCTGCTCCAGTAAGGAGAAATTCTTCAAATGCATGTCTGCATTGCCGGTAATGAAAGAGAAAAGAACCAACTCAAAAAAATTCACCACATCAAGGCCCGGAGTTACTGAATGCTTTTGTATGGCTTTACCAATCTGCTCATAGCTGCCATGGTATTTGTCTTCGGTAAGCCGTTCGGTCAGTTGGCACATATCTTCCATGGCCAATTTTCCCTTTTTGGTTCGGTCTATCCGCTTGGTTACATAAGCCAGGTTGCCCGATTGCAAACGAATTAAACTATGTGGTGCAGTTTTTATTTTGGCTAATTGAGCCAAATGCATGGTTACATCTTCCACTTCCGGCAATTGGGGATACAAAGCGGTAGGTGGTTTCAAAATATACCCCCCCCATAAGCCCACTACAGTGAATCTTCGTTCGGTGCCTTCTTTATTGTTTCCTGAAATGTGCAAAGACAGTTTGGCCTGCACTCCTGTTACTGCTGTTTGGCTCCGTATCACTTCTTTCGCCAATGGCTCCAGGTCTTCCTCAGAATAAGGCAATGCCGGTGGGGTGGGCTGGCCAAATATTTTCTTGGAGCAGGCGGCATGAAAATCCTGCCCGTTTGCGGCCAGTGGCTGATAACAAAATAAACAGTTGCTCATGGTGTATCCTCCTCTTTTACTTCCTCCACACTCACTGCACCGATGCAATCTTTACAGCAGGCCAGCAATAATCCCATCCGATCTCTCGGATTCAGTTTCCAGTTCTTTTCGGCTATGTCTAGCAACCACCCTTCGGGTATCAGGCCATCAAAAAAAGGGAACAGTACTTTCGATGTGTAGGGTGCTTCACGCAGCGGCAAGGTTAAACTTACCGGCCGTGCTGCCGGCCGTGCTGCATACGCTTGGTCGTACACAAAATGATACCCTTGCTCATCCTGGGTGAGCCATCCGGCCAATTGATCTTCTATTTTTATTGCAGCTTTTCGCACTTGGTTGAATCTGACATTTCTTTATCAGGAATTATTCGAATTCGGAATTATTGGAATTAGGAATTATTTGAATTAGGAATCGGTTGGGTTGGTTTTGGGCACGGCTCCTACTTCGTAGCCGAAGAGTTGCAGCACCTGGTTTACCTTATCCAGCCGCAAGGTTTCCTTGCCTTGTTCGAATTCACGGATGAAGCGTAAGCCAACGCCGGCTTTTTCGGCCAGTTCGGGCTGGGTGAGCTTCACCGATTTACGTTTGTCTTTTATAAAGTCTGCTAGGCTCATTTTATACCCTTTTGGGTGCAAATATATTGTTCATTATCGTATTTGCACCCTTTCAGGTGTATTTATTTAAGGAATACAATAATCATACCCTATCGGGTGCAATATTTGAACTTAATACGAAAAGAAAACCCTATCGGGTATAAACAAGACTTATAATGCCCAATACTGCTTTGCCCATTCCGCATTCTTTTCTGCCCTTGTTTCATGTCAGGTTTTTTCCAACCGTTTTCGGGTCGGCAGTTATACAGGCTATGGACCAATCCTTTAAATGAGCTGGTACAAACCAATTAGGTTTTCAATCGTTCTTTGTTTCATGATGTACAAGATAAACAATTCCAAAAACCGATTTTCTCTCTTGATTTGGGGTCTGGGCCTCTTATTAATGACGAGTTGTCGCAAAGATATGGTCCCGAATACCCCGGAGTTTGAGTTCTGCCCCGGCTCGCCAACGGTAACGGATGTTGACGGAAATACCTACAATACCGTCCTGCTGGGCGATCGTTGTTGGACCCTAACCAACCTCAAGGTTTCCAAATTTCGTAATGG
>JBJSZW010000012.1:0-6331 GCA_046090565.1 Gammaproteobacteria bacterium | reverse complement strand
CTGTAAAAACGAATTTTACTATTATCGCTTTTTGCTAACCACATATCTAAAATCGCTCTCGCTATTCGTCCATTGCCATCATCAAAAGGGTGAATTGTAACAAACCAAAAGTGCGCAATGATAGATTTTAGAACTAAATCTAAACTTGTATCACTATTCAACCAATTTAAAAATTGTTCCGTTTCGTGCGGAACCCTGTCGGCTGATGGTGCTTCAAAATGTATTTTTTCCTTACCAAAATTGCCCGAAACTACCTTCATACCGCCAGAACGATATTTGGCAACATCTATTCGCTGATAACCACTAAAACCTGTTTGAAAAAGTGAATTATGCCAACCTAAAAGGCGTGTTTCTGAGAGTGGTTTTTCGAAGTTTTGTGTAGCATCTAAAATGACATCAACAATTCCTTCAATGTTTCGCGGTGTCCTTATAAAATCAGCATTTTCAATACCTAATTTTCGCGCGATAGACGAGCGAACAAGTTCGGGATTTAAAAATTCACCTTCAATTCTTGATGTGTCTACAACATCCAATATAAGCGATTCCAAAGTGGCACTTTCTATAAAATCGAAACCTAAACTTTCCATACGGCCCAATAAACGTCCTTGTAAATGCCTTACAGAAGCCAAGATAGGTGATAACTTATCGTTATCCCAAAAGAAGTTTGTCCAATTTTTTCTTTCGTGAATGTACATAATTAGCACCGCATGGTATGCGGTAAAAATACGGCTTTTACACCGCAAAACAATTTTTTGCTTCTAAATTCCTTATTTGTCAGCTAGTTAGTCGCTTGTTGGGTTGTCTTTTTTACACGTGCACCCAACGGTTTGCAGCTACAAGAAGTTGGCGATTTCGAAGCACAAAACTGTCTGCCAGCACTGAACTTGATACGAAGCACAAAACTTCATTTAACCACTGAACCGCCAATTTTTTGTAGCTGATGTTAGGTGCTGGCGTTCTGTCTGTCGTTGCTCTGTTGTCCATTGTTTACTGCTGTCTTGGTGCGTTGGCTTGGTGCGTTGGCTATTCTGTCTTATTGTTCTTTTTAAAATTCTCTGCTTGTTCAAAAATTTCAACATATACTTCGTCTCTCTCAACTGGTGGATAACCAAACTCGTCAAGCAAGAGAATTAAACCAACTTTTAACGCTGATTTTATGTCGTCTCGTTTGTTCCAGTCAGGGAATTTGGCTTGTCCGTCTACAAGGTCTTTTACGGCTTTTGCCAGTTCAATCATTTTATCGTCAGGATATTTGAAGTCGTATTTGATGCAAAGCTCTTTCAGAATGTCGTAAAATGCTTTTTCCTGAAAGTCAATTCCTAATTCATCACCAGCCGAAAATTCTTTGTGAACTTCCCAAATCAAGTCTGTCAAGGCGTTTGCCATTTCTTCATAGACTTCACTTCTCAAAATGTCGTTTGCATCTCTGTTGTTGTATCGTTCCACCAAGGCTTGCATTTTCTTTGAAAAGTCAATGCCTTTTACCTTGTTTACTTTTCTGATTTCTCCGATTACCTTAGCCAATAGCTGTTGAAGCAATTTGATTTTCGTGTTCGGCAATTTGATTTTCTCAATCTTAGCCAAATAGTCTTCATCAAAAATGTCTTGTTCGGTTTCTGCTTCGTCACCGAGTTTGAAAATTTCTTCTACTCCATCACTTTGTAAGGCTTCTTTTATCATTTTCCGAACTTTAGCATTCATCTGTGCGGTGTCGGGTGCATTGCCTTTGGTCAGTTTGAAAACAATGGAACGAACTGCTAAATAAAAATGGGTGTAATCTCTTTCTGGTTGTGTGAGTTGTTCGCTTCCTGCACAAATATCATAAGCGGCTTTCAGTCGCTTCACCAAGCCCATAAATCGGGTTTCCAATTCTTTGGTCTGCTGCACAAATTCCGCTGCCAAATTCAAGGTGTTTAATTGCTGAATGGTTGTGCCTTTGAAATATTTGGAACTGTCAAAAGTGTGGAACAGTTTTGCCAAAAGGTCTAAATGATTTCTTACGATAATGATGGATTCTGCAATGTCTTCAAAATTGTCTTTGTCGCCTTCGCTGTATTGCTTCAACGCCAAATTCATTTGGTTTTTGATGCCAATATAATCAACTACCAAACCTTTGTTTTTTCCTTCAAACTTGCGGTTTACTCTTGAAATGGTCTGAATTAAATTGTGTCGTTGAATGGGTTTGTCAATGTAAATGCTGTCCAAGAAAGGCACATCAAAACCAGTAAGCCACATATCTACCACAATGGCAATTTTGAAATTAGATTTTTCATTTTTGAATTGTCGGTCAAGCTCTTTGCGTTGTTCTTTTGTGCCAAGCAAATCATACATTTCTTTCGGGTCGTCTTGTCCTCTTGTAGCAATGAGTTTGATTCGTTCAATGGGTTTCAGTTCTCGTTTGTCTTTGTCGGTTAGGACTGCACCTTCTTCGGCTGCTCGTATTTCGTTCCATTCTGGTCTTAACTCCAAAATGTTTTTATACAACTCATACGCAATTTCACGAGTGCTGCACACAAACATTGCTTTGCCTTTTACGGTAGCACCTTCCGAAATTCTGTTTTCATAATGATTTACAAAGTCGCTGGCAACTTCTTTCAAACGGTCAGGGTCGCCAATAATGGCATACATCTGAGCCATTTCTTTTTTACTTTGCTCAATCTGATTTTCGTTGCTTCCAATCTCAGCACATTTGGCATAGTATTCTTCAATCTCTTTGAGTTTGGAATTATTCAACAGCACTTTTGCGGCTCTACCTTCATATACAATCCGCACAGTGATTTCATCTTTCACCGATTCCGTCATTGTGTAGGCATCAACTACTTTTCCGAAAACATCAAGCGTTGCATCTATTGGCGTTCCCGTAAAACCTACATATGTGGCATTGGGTAATGAATCGTGAAGATATTTGGCGAAACCGAATGTTTTGGTAACGCCTTTTTCGGTCACTTTTACTTTTTGGTCAAGGTTTACTTGACTTCTATGTGCTTCGTCCGAAATACAAATTACATTGGTTCTGTCCGTAAGTAGTTCGGTATCTTCTGTAAACTTGTGAATGGTGGTTAAGAAAACACCTCCACTTTGTCTGCCTTGAATTAATTCTCTTAAATGTGCTCTGCTTTCAACGCTTACTACTGTGTTATCTCCAATGAAATTCTTAGCATTGGTAAATTGCCCCGAAAGTTGGTCGTCTAAATCTGTTCTATCTGTAATTAATACAATGGTCGGGCTTTCAAAGTATTCACTTTTCATTAGAAGCCTTGTCAGATATAGCATTGTAAAACTCTTACCACAACCGGTCGCACCAAAATAAGTTCCTCCTTTTCCGTTTCCTTCTGGCCTTTGGGCTTTCTTGATATTATCATACAATGCCCGTGCAGCATAGTACTGCGGATAGCGACAAACTATTTTTTCGTTTTTCTTTGAGCTGTCAGGAATGTAAATGAAGTTGCGAATAATATCACGCAAACGATTTTTATTGAACATTCCCTGAATCAGCGTAAACATTGAATCTATACCATCAACATCTTTGGCAAGTCCTGCCACACGTCTCCAGGCATAGAAAAACTCATACGGAGCAAAGAAAGAACCTGCTTTGTTGTTTACTCCATCACTGATGACACAAAAAGCATTGTATTTGAAAAGTTCAGGAATATCTCTGTGGTAGCGGACTGTTAACTGCTTGTAAGCATCATAAATAGTAGCTTCTTCACGAATGGCAGATTTGAATTCAAATACCACCAAAGGCAAACCATTGATATAAACTATGCCGTCCGGAAGGCGTTTTTCCGAACCCAAAATTTCCAATTGGTTGACAAACTTGTAAATGTTGTTGTCAGGTGGATATTGTTCTTCGGGTTCTGCTGCTATGGATATTACTTCATCTTCTTTTGGTTGGCGGTGTTTATTTAAGCCAGCGTAATTGATTAACTGAATGTAAATATCTTTTTGGTTACGGTCTTCCCGTTTAAGGATGAAACCGTCTGAAAGCATTTTCAAAAATGTTTTGTTGCTTTCGTAAAGGTCAGATGAGGAAAGTGACTTGAGTTGAAGAATGATAGATTTGATTTCGTTTACGGTAATGCCTTGACCTTCGTATTGACTTAATAAAAAGTTTTGCAAATCTTCTTCTATCAATACTTCTTCGGGCTTACGAGTAATCGTAATGCCTAAGTGGTGGAAAAATCCTTCTTGCCCCAACAACTCGGTAAACGCTTTCTCTAACTTTTCTTCGGTGAATTTCATTCCTTGGGTTCAATTTTTATAGTCCAAGAAATTGTTTTCAATCTTTCTTGAATCATTTTTAATGTTTTCAAAGTGGCTTCTTCTTTGGGTAATTCTCCATACACCAAATTTTTGAAGTCACCGTTGTAAATCGTTTTCAACTCATTCCATACATTCTCCAAGTCTTTAAAAATTAGTGCTTCATTGGGATGATAATTCAGCCATTGGTTATTGTTTCTAAAACTAGCAACATCATCACTGGCTACTTTTAAAAGCATTTCATCAAAGTCCTTTGAATGAAAGAATGCTGCAAACTCATCTTGTTTAAGTAGCTGATGCAAATCGTAGGTGTGCCTTATCTTTTTCTTTAAATCATCTATTGGATTCTCGCCATAAGAAAAGCGAACCAAACTCATTATTTTTTCGCAAATGGTTCTTATCGGTTCTAATGCCAGCAAATCAAAAGGAAGTAGTCCGTTTTCTTTAGCAATATCAGATTGCTTATTATCCAGCATCATTTGACCAACAAATGAAACGATGCTTTTTGTAGTGTATGGTTCGTAATATCCCAACCAAGTAGATTCCAAAATGATAACATCTCGTACTTGTCCGTAATCGCCTTTAAATTCTTTGTTGTAAGCGTGTGCCGTTTTTCGATTCATTCCCATTTTATGGGTAATGCCCTCGATATTTACTTCGGGCAATACGGTTTCTACAACCGTGCTTACTTCTTTTAATTTTGATTTTAACTTGCTGTCTGTTTCTCCTTCTCGTCTCAATAATACTAAATCAATATCCTCCGAAAAGCGTTCTATCATTTTGTAACATTTGGATAGTGCCGTCCCGCCTTTAAATACGGTGTCTTTGCCAATTTCATTATTGAAAATAGTAAACAAAGCATACGTAACCCAATAGTCTTTTTCTACAAACTCGGGTGGAATATTCATTTGTTGAGCAGTTACTCTCACTGCATCCCGAAATAGCGATGTGTTTTGATGCAGTTTCATTCTATATTCCAGTTTTTGATGGTGGGCAATTCTGTTTCTTTTAAACCTAGCTTCACTTTGGTAAGCGGATTCAGGCTTTGTTTTAGCTTTTCCGTATTGGCTTGTATGTTTAAGTTTTCCAACATTGCACCTACCAATGCTCTTACCCGTGTGGGATAGAGCAATGCGTACTTCACCAAATCTGAAATTTGCTTTTCGCTCAATTTGTTGATTTTACCACTCAGTATTTTCACTGCCTGACTTACCGAACAATCGGGTATTTGCTTGATGTCTTTTATGGCATCTAAAAATCCTAATACTTCGTAATTGGTATCTGTTACTTCGGCATAACTCTTTACGGCATCTGCCTTTAATGAGCCTCTGTTGATGGATATGCGTTTGCTCCGGCTGGCTATTTTTATGCGAAAAGCCATTTGTGTGGTTAAACCCATTCGGTTGTAAAGCGAATAACCTGTTTCGTAGGCAATGCGTTTGCCGTTTTCAAACAAATAAGGGCGAAGTTGTTCGCTGTAATCGGGTTGTAATTCACCAAAAACAGTTTGTTCGGGTTTATAAAAAACACCTTTCGATAATTTTTTGATGATGCCTTTGGCTTGTAATCTTTCCAAGGCTTTAGCAGCCGTTTGAAAGTCTTCTTTAGCAATATCCAAATCAGCATAACCAAAGGTTTTGCCTTCGGGTAGCTTCTTTATTTTGGATTGTATTTGTGATGCTAAAGTCATAGGGCAAAGGTAACTATATTTTTAAAATGTCAAGTTTTTCGCTCATAAAACTTGACATTTATACTGTTTCTAATTTCATACTCTCCACCACACCTCTCATCAACACAGGACAAAGTGGTTTAATGGTGTTTTTCAATTGCTCATTGATTCGTTTACGAGTTTCCAAAGTATGGTAAATGGTTACAATGGCTTCTTGAACTTTTATATCGGGAATGGGCAATTTGACATTACACATCTTATCATAATCAAAGAATTCGTGGGCGCTTCCTTCAGACATAAATATTGCATACCTATCAAATTCGTTCCGTGTGAACCAAAGCAACAAAAATTCAGGTAATAGCTTCTCTTTCTCTTTAATCTCAAAAACTTGGTATGCAGAAG
>JBJSZW010000011.1:0-6185 GCA_046090565.1 Gammaproteobacteria bacterium | reverse complement strand
GTGGTTCGCTTGTTAAAGAGAAATCGGTTGAGAATGATGCTTTGGATGCTGTAAGAAATGCGCAAGTATTTCTGAGAGCCAAAGAGAGTTTTCAATTTTGTTCTTAGAACCCCTCGGCTTCAGCCGTAGGGAGTTTCAGATCATCATAATGCTATAATTTACAACATGCGCTTGCGGGAATTGGCCTTGCACAGGGCCAGCAGTCGATTAGGGCTAAGATTGGAAGAAGAGAAAAAAGAATCTGTTGTTTTCCGTTAAAAACTTAAAGAATAAGAGGCTTCCTTGTTTTTCGGCTGTTCTATCGCAGCTGAAGAGGAGGCGGGCGCTGCCGCAGAACTTTGAGGCTCGGGTGAGGCGCTCTCTATTTTTTGTAAAAACAGGTTTCTGACCATGGTATTTGTTTTCATGATCCGGCACCAGTCTTGTAAAATAGGGTATTGAATCTCCAGCCTATTAAAGAGCATTTCTGGATTCTTTGCCTCGGGGAGTTGAGAAAGACTTAAAAAATCTGAAAAAATACGTGGCAGTGATGCAATACCGAGCTGTCGCATGTTCGGTATTTTTCTAAACTGTTTATCAAGATTCTGCATAATGCCTAAAAATACTTCTAATTTTTCATTTGGTATAGGTGGAAATAGGGCCGCTAAAATGCCATATTCTTTTAAAAACTCAATGGTTCGACGTGCTTGGCCATTTAAGAGTAATTTTTTTAAAGCAACAAGATAAGGGATGGGGTTTTTCTGAAGATTGCTTTTAAGCTCAGGCAGGGCTTCAACAATATCTTTTGCCAATTGATCTGGAATTTGAAACCCTTTTTGACAGAGTCGGATTGCTTTTAAAATTAAACTGGGTTCTGTTTTTAAACATTTATGGGGCAAAAGTGCAATGGTTCGGTTTTCAAAATCGGATTGAGCATTTGGGGCAGAACTTAATGTTTTACCATCGTATACAAAACTACAAACGGTAAAATCTGCTGCTTGTTCAGCTGCTTCTGTGCTGCTTTGCCAGATTTCGATGTTAAGACCTTCTTGTGTAATGGTGCTGAATAAATTGTTTTTGTATGGATTTCTTCTAAGAGGCCTATGATCTAAACTTAAGCTTTCTAAAAAAGAAGCACTGGCATTGGTAAGTAAATCCAAATCAAAGGGATCCCTATTGAGGACGTGATCCAAAATAAAGCCGCCATGGACTTTAAGTTCGAATCCTGCAACAGAAAATTGTTCAAACCAGTCCAAAATGGTGAGCGGTAATTTATCACGAAGAGTCCTAATTATACCATTATCACCATCATCTTTACCACTTAACTTAGTTTTTTCTTCGATAGGTGTTTTTTCCGCAATCGACGTTTCGGGTTTGGAGGCTCCTAGGCTGGGCTGCTGATTCAGAGAAAAATCAACTTTTGTATCGTTTTGCTTTTTTCTATGTTTTCTTTCCGCACGTTTTCGGGATTTTTCTTTGCGCTGCATTGCCTTGTATTCAGCTGCTATTTTCTTCTCTTCTTCTTTTTGAAGATCTGCTTCTAGAGCATCGAAGGCCGCTTTTGATTTTTCAATACCTTCTAAAATCTGTTTGAGTTTTTCCAGTCCAGCTCTAACAATATTTTGAGCTTCATTTTTAAAGTTACCATGGCTTAATCTATTTTCAAAATCATCCAGGGTATGCATGTGTTTTTCTATTTGACTTTTTTCACGCAATTCTCCTCGTCGAATGCTTTCGATCAAATCATTTTGATACCAAACCAAAGAATCCCACAAAGCCACATCTTCTTCGTATTCCACAAGTGTTTTTTTATGAGAAAAAAAACCAAAAAAAGAGACGCCCAGATCTAAGGTTTTGTTTTTGGCATGATTCATCATGTTTTCAGTGTGTATTTTTAACAGAATTTCGCTAAAAGATTTTAGTTTAGGCAGAAAATTTTTGGGGAAAGCCTGCAATTCCTGGGCGTTAATTAGTTTTAGATTGCTGATCAGATTACTAAAGTCCGTTAAAGGAAGGAATTGAAGGGCTCTAGCTTCAAAAGCATTCAGCATATCGAATTCTGTTTTAATTTCCCATTCAAATACTTTCATCAAGAAGAAGGCCAGGGCTGTATGCGAAAATACATGCAGTTCTGTTTCAGAGTAAACTTGAGATTTCAGATTTAGGCTATTTAAAAAAAATTCTTCTTCTCTTTTGTAGAGTGGTTCTAGACATTCTCTTCCTTGCCAAAAAGTCAACATTTTTTTCATAATTTGTTTGAGTCTGGATAATTGTCGCTTAACACTGGAATAAAAAGCTTTGTCTTCTAGTTTTTGGGGATGAGCTAGAATATCTAAAACAGCATGGTTGATAATTTTAGCAGCGCCAAGTAAAGTTGGCATTGATCGCACATTAACCACTTTCTGTATTTCTCCGAGAAACAATTGGTATTGCCCAAAAACAGCGCTTTTTTCAGAAAAGAAACTTCCGTTCTCAAAACTTTGAATTCTAATTTTAAAAGCCTGAGAGCATTCGGCCAGAATTTTTTGATACTCTAGATTAGCAATATGCTGTAGATCCGGTCTTTCAATAGTGCTTGTTTTAAAGATTTCTTTCCAATGCAGCATGCGATTTTCAAGAGTTTTAAATAAATCCCAGATTTGTGGAATGGCATATAGAATTTCAGAAGGGTTTTGAATTTGAGCTAATTCTGGAGAATTATTTAGACTTTCTGTAAATAAATTTTGAAGATTGCATATTTGAGTCATAAAGAGTGTATAAGGACTGTTTGAGGCAGGCACATAAGGTTGATGGGGGCAGTTATTTTTAAGTGCATTGGTTTTGAGAATTTGATTTTTTAATTTTTCAAAGGCCTCTGTGAGTGATTTTTGCCTTTTTTTTAAAGCACGTTCTTTTTGAGCCGTGGAATGTTTGATTTCTGAATTTTCTAATTCAACAACTAACTGGTTTTCATCCGGCAGGGGGGGGGTGGAACAAGATCCGGGTTCTGCAATGATATGAGGGGAAAGCCCTGTGCCTATGGGGGAGCTATTAGAATTGAGGGCGATCGGGGAAAAAACACCGGTTGTTAAAAGAGGGTCATTCACAACAAAAAGCTCCTGAGCAATTAAAGCAAAAACTGAAAAACTTACAAGAATTATACTTTAGAAGAGGAGAAAATAAAACGGTCAAAGCAAAGAAAAACCCGCCTTGACCGGATTATATACTTATTATTGGTTGCCTTCCAAAACGTTAAAAGCAGGAATGTTTTGGTTATAAGCCACATTACCCATCACGTTCGCACCAGGATGCATAACATTAGGGCTTATAGCCTGCTGTATATGCTGATGCACATGATTGGCTGTGGTGTAACCAAAAAATTGCTTTTCGGTATTATCCGCTGGAGTGATATTGATCGCATGAAGACCTTTAGGACCTTGATTTAATTCAAAAGTCACTAACTGACCGGCTTTCAGGCTCTTATACCCATCCATAACAATAGACGAGAAATGAGCAAAGATGTCTTCACCTTGTCTCACTTGATCGCTATTAGTTTTTTCTGTTGCGCAAATGAATCCATAACCTTTTTGGTTATTGAACCATTTGACTGTTCCCAACAATTTCTCTTTTCCTGTAGTCATGATTACTTGCCCTCTACGACAACAAAGTTAACAAACGTAAGCCTCGAGTATAACTAGGTTGAACTACACAAACAAGGGGGCTTGATTTTTTTTAATTTTTTAAAATAGGCAGATTAAAACTTTTCAACTAATATCATGATTATGGGTAACAACAGAACAGAACGGGCCATAACACCGCAATTGGCAGTCAAATCCAGCCTTGAGTTGAAGATGCCACCCATGTTCTGCGTGTTTTTGATGAATGATGATTATACGCCCATGGATTTTGTAGTTTCTGTCCTACAGCATTTTTTTAACATGGGTATAGAACAGGCTCAAGCTATTATGTGGGAAGTGCACAGCCGGGGGAAAGGAATTTGTGGTTTGTATACCCGAGACATCGCTGAAACCAAGGTTATACAGGTTAATGAATATGCAAGAGAGCACCAACACCCCCTCTTATGTGACATGGAAGCGGTGTATCGTTAAATTTTTTCAAAATGGAGACGCTATAACCTTTAGGAGCTTATGGAATGCTGAATAAAGAGCTAGAATATACCCTTAATCATGCTTTCAAGGTCGCCAAAGACAAAAGGCATGAATTTATGACTGTAGAGCACCTTTTATTGGCTCTTTTAGACAATAGTGCCGCCATTGCTGTTTTAAGGGCATGCAGTTCTAATCTAGAAAATCTAAGAAATGCTTTGCTATCTTTCGTAGATGAAACTACCCCGATAATCCCCATTTCAGAATCCCACAGGGAAACCCAACCTACCCTTGGTTTTCAAAGAGTTTTGCAACGTGCCGTTTTTCACGTGCAGTCAGCAGGGAAAGATGAAGTTTCAGGAGCGAATGTTTTAGCAGCCATCTTTAGTGAACAAGACAGTCAAGCCGTTTATTTTCTAAGAAAAGAAAACGTTAATCGCTTGAATGTTATTAATTTTATTTCGCATGGCATTGTTAAACTTGAAGAAGAAAACGAACAAGAAAACTTGATCAACAACAACACAGAAGAAGAACGTTCCGAAGATGGTGTCGCCAAAAGCCCTCTGGAAAGCTATACCGTTAACTTAAATCAATCAGCCAAGCAGGGAAAAATCGATCCCCTGATTGGCCGAGACGATGAAATAGAACGCCTGATTCAAATTCTTTGTAGGCGTCGTAAAAATAATCCGCTCTTTTTAGGGGAAGCCGGTGTCGGTAAAACCGCTATTGCAGAAGGCTTGGCCAAGCGCATTGTAGACAAAGAAGTGCCAGACGCCATCAATCATTGCACCATTTATTCTTTGGACTTAGGCTCCCTATTGGCAGGAACAAAGTACCGAGGCGATTTTGAAAAAAGACTCAAAGCTCTTTTACAACAACTACGCAAAGATCCAGGGGCCATTTTATTTATTGATGAAATTCATACGATCATAGGAGCAGGGGCCGCTTCTGGTGGCGTGATGGATGCTTCTAATTTGATTAAACCACTCTTAGCTTCTGGTGAACTTAAATGCATTGGTTCCACAACCTTCCAGGAGTACCGTGGTATTTTCGAAAAAGACAGAGCGTTGGTCCGTCGCTTCCAAAAAATAGATGTCAAAGAACCCAGTGAAGATGAAACTTTACACATTCTAAAGGGCCTCAAAAGCCGCTTTGAACAACACCATTCGGTTCGTTATACCAATGCCGCTTTAAAATCAGCAGTTGAAATGTCCTCTCGTTATTTGCCTGATCGCTTTTTGCCAGACAAGGCCATTGACGTAGTCGATGAAGCAGGGGCGTATCAGCGCCTCATGCCTGCGACAAAACGCAAAAAAGTAGTGGGTGTTTCAGACATTGAAAAAGTAATTGCGAAAATGGCTCGCATTCCAAGAAAAACAGTCTCCCATTCAGATAAAAATTTGCTCAAAAACTTAGAGCGCGATTTGAAACTGGTGATCTTCGGTCAGGATGAGGCTGTTCAAACGCTTTGTGACGCTATTAAGATGGGCCGCTCTGGTTTGGGAGATATCCAAAAACCAGTGGGATCTTTCTTGTTCTCTGGCCCAACAGGCGTTGGAAAAACAGAAGTCACCAAACAATTGGCTCATTTATTAGGTATTGAATTTTTAAGATTCGATATGTCTGAATACTTAGAAAGCCATACCGTATCTAGATTATTGGGGGCGCCTCCAGGTTATGTGGGCTATGAACAAGGCGGTTTGCTAACAGATGCTGTTACCAAGCATCCCCACAGCGTTTTACTTTTGGATGAAATTGAAAAAGCACATCCTGATATTTTTAATATCTTATTGCAAATCATGGATCACGGTAGTTTAACAGACAGCAATGGACGCAAAGCCGATTTCAGACATGTTATTTTGGTGATGACCACCAACGTTGGCTCCGAAGAAATTGGTAGAAACTCTATGGGTTTTTCCGATCAAGATCACACCAGCGATGGAATAATTGCATTGAAAAAACGCTTCTCGCCAGAATTTAGAAATCGCTTGGATGCTATTGTGAATTTTAGAGCTCTGAAGCCAGAAATAGTGGAATTGAGGAGGCTAACTGCGAATGGATAGCTTTAACTGACGGAGGTATTAAGCTTGATTCACATTGGCTTGAAGAGTTAGTTCTATC
>JBJSZW010000010.1:0-3321 GCA_046090565.1 Gammaproteobacteria bacterium | reverse complement strand
TGTCCTGATTAAAGAATGCAGGCCTTTGTCTAAAACAAAATCCTGGATTTTAGAGCAGATACTTGAAACTGCCTCCGAACGACAGGTATAATAATGAGCTTCTTGGGGAGACGATTTCTATGATTCAGATGCAAACAGTTTTAGATGTTGCCGATAACACCGGGGCTCGCGAAGTCATGTGTATTAAGGTCTTGGGTGGTTCAAAGAGAAGATATGCCAACATTGGTGATGTCATCAAGGTCAGCGTGAAAGATGCTGTTCCTAGGGCAAAGGTCAAAAAAGGTGATGTTCTTTTTGCTGTTGTGGTTAGAACCAGAACTGGCGTTCGTCGTTCGGATGGTTCTTTGATTCGGTTTGATGGCAATGCAGTGGTTCTGTTGAACAATCAAAAGCAACCCATCGGCACCCGTATTTTTGGTCCAGTTACAAGAGAATTAAGAGGAGAGGCTTTTATGAAGATTATCTCCCTAGCGCCAGAGGTATTATAAGAACATGTTAAAGATAAAAAAAGGCGATACAGTCATCGTCACCGCAGGTAAAGACAAAGGTAAAGTGGGCTCTGTAGAAAAGCTAATTTTTCCTAAAACAATTGGTTGTCCTCGTAATTCAACCTATGGCTATCGCGTAATAGTCAAAGGGGTGAATTTGGTGAAAAAACATGTGAAGGCCAATCCTGCCCAAAATATAGAGGGTGGCATTATTACGAAAGAGGCTTCTTTGCATATATCCAATGTAGCGATATACAATGCTTCTTCTAATAAAGCAGATAAAGTACGATTTAATGCAGATAAAGTTCGAATTTATAAATCGACTGGGGATGTGATCAATGGCTAAGACAAACGCTAGTACTAAAACAGCAAGCAAAACTGCAAAACCAGCAACCAATGCTAAAGCTGCAGTGAGTAATTCAGCAGAAAATCCTTTAAAATCATTTTATAAACAAACCGTTGTGCCTGCTTTGATGCAAAAATTTGGTTATAGCAATGTCATGCAAGTGCCTGCAATTAAGGCTATTGTTTTGAACATGGGTGTGGGTGAAGCTGTGAATGATCGAAAAATAGTCGATCAAGCTTCTAAAGAGCTCACCAGCATTGCGGGGCAAAAATCCGTAATCACCAAATCACGCAAATCTGTGGCTGGTTTTAAAATCAGAGAAGGTTGGCCCATTGGTTGTAAAGCCACCCTGCGTGGTACTAGAATGTATGAATTTCTAGAAAGATTATTGTACATTGCTATTCCTCGGATCAGAGACTTCCGTGGCTTGAATAAACGTTCTTTTGATGCCTTTGGTAATTTCAGCATGGGCGTAAAAGAACAAATTATTTTTCCAGAAATCCAATATGATCAGGTAGATGCCGTGAGAGGTTTGGATATCAGTATTGTAACCACCGCTAAAAATAAAGAAGAAGGCTTGGCTTTATTATTAGCAATGACATTTCCTTTTAAAGAGTAGGTTTTATGGCAAAGACATGTATGATTGAGAGAGAAAAGCGTCGAACCGCTTTGGTTAAAAAACACAAAGCGAAACGAGATGCTTTAAGAGAAGTTCTCCGTGATCCAAAAGTATCTATCGAAGAAAAATTTGCAGCTCAGGCTAAAATGCAAAAATTACCTGTAGATTCTAATACGGTGCGTCAGAGAAATCGTTGCTTGATCACAGGCCGTTCACGCGGTGTGTATCGAAAATTTGGTTTATCCAGAACCAAGCTGCGTGAATTCGCGATGCTGGGGATGATTCCTGGCCTTAGAATGGCGAGCTGGTAGTTCTTTAAGGAGATTATGATATGAGTATGCAAGATCCAATTGCCGATATGTTAACCCAATTGCGTAATGCTCAGTTGGTAGGCAAACCTTCCGTAACTTTGAATGCATCAAAAGTTAAATTGGCCATTTTGAAAGTTTTGAAAAATGAAGGTTATGTTGCGGATTACGAATTAGACGCTGAAAATTCAAAAACAGCCCACAAAGTAGTAACCATTCATTTGAAATATTACAATGAAAAACCAGTCATGAATTTAATCAAGCGGGTAAGTAAACCTGGCTTGAGAGTTTATATGGGGTACAATGATTTAGAAAAAGTACAAGGTGGTTTGGGAATTGCCATTGTGTCTACCTGTAAGGGTGTGTTGAGCGATCGTGAGGCCAGACAGCTGCGTCAAGGTGGCGAAGTGATTTGTTTGGTTGCTTAAAATAATATTTTAGAGGATTTGATTGATATGTCCAGAATAGCTAGACGTCCTTTGAGCCTGCCTGCAGGTGTCGAAGTGAAGCAAGAGCAAAATACCTTAACGGTCAAGGGCAAGAAAGGTGTTTTAAGCATGCCCTTGCATCGTGAACTTGAGTTGAAATTTGAAGGTAATTCAAACAATGTTGTTTGGGTCACTTTGAAATCCGATCATAGAAATTCAAAACAACCGATGCTGGGAACAACCCGAGTGCTCTTAGAAAATTTAGTAAAGGGTGTGAATGAGGGGTATGAAGTCAAGCTATTGCTGGTGGGTGTTGGTTATCGTGCCAAGGCTCAAGGTAGAACAGTGGAATTAACCATTGGTTTGTCTCATTTGGTTAATTATGAAGCGCCAGAAGGCATTAGCTTAGAAACACCTAGTAACACAGAAATTCTGGTTAAAGGTATCAATAAGCAAGTCGTTGGCCAGGTTGCCGCAGAAATTCGTGCCTATAGATCGCCTGAGTCTTATAAGGGGAAAGGCATTCGTTACAGTGATGAAGTCATTGTTCTTAAAGAAACAAAGAAAGGTAAATAAAGGGTAGTAATATGAGACTTGCGACAGCTCAAGAACGTAAAATTAAAAAAATTCGATCCAAAATTTCAGCCCTGGGTGCTAACAGGCTGACTGTGAATAGAACACCTAGACATATTTATGCCCAAGTGTTCAGTGCTTGTGGTTCCAAAGTTTTGGCTTCGGCCTCTAGTTTGGAAGAAACCATTCGTGCTCAATACATGGGGCCAGGCAAAGTAAAAATGGCAGCTTTGGTTGGGAAATTGGTAGCAGAGCGTTTAGTGGCCAAAAATATTAAAAAAGTAGCTTTTGATCGTTCCGGTTTAAGATATCATGGACGTATCAAAGCCCTTGCTGAGGCCGCTCGAGAGGCTGGCTTAGAGTTTTAACTAACTAGGTATTATAAAATATGACAAACAATATAGATTTAGGTTCAAAAACCGATGGCTTCCAAGAAAAATTAGTGGCAGTCAGACGTGTTTCTAAGACTGTAAAAGGTGGTAGAATTTTTGGTTTTACTGCACTCACCGTTGTGGGTGATGGTAAAGGCCGTATTGGTGTTGGTCAGGGTAAATCTCGT
>JBJSZW010000009.1:0-12464 GCA_046090565.1 Gammaproteobacteria bacterium | reverse complement strand
TATTTTTTGTTCAAATTCTTTTTCGCTAAAGCCATGAAGCATAAAAAACTGTTTTAAATTTTGGATCTCGGTGAGATTTATTTTTTGATGAAGCAGGGCTTCAAATAGTTGGTGATTTAACTCACTGAATTTAGAGCTTCCTTTTGCAAAGTAAAAAGCTTTGGCTAAATTTTCCAAACTGGGCCTAAAAACAACAGGAACCTGCTCGAAAAATACCCTGGCATTGCGAACTTTTTTTTGAGATAAATAGTTTTCTAAAACACCATCTAAACGCTGGCAGGCCATACAGCCATAGTAAAAAAATTCTAAAAACCAAACTTCATTGGGGTGCTCCGCTTGCCAAAGCTGTATTTTTCTATCCGAAAGAATCTTAGAATCTAAACGCTTATAATGCTGCCCTTCTTTAATTTCCCCAGAAGAAAGTCCCCAAGCAAAGCCCGAAAAAGACCAGCTCGTCAGGAAAGCGAGCAGATAAAATAAAAAATATTTAATGCAGGCCTTCAACATAAGAGCTCACTGCTTGCATTTCTTGATCATTCATATGATTGGCCACATCGTTCATTATCTTATTAGGCCCATTCGAACGTTCACCCGAGCGATAATCTTGCAACTGCTTGAGTGTATAAGTCGCCTGCTGACCACTGAGTTTTGGGAAATTAGCAGAAAAAATACCCTGCCCGGCAGGACCATGGCAGGCGGAGCAAGCAGGAACGCCTTTGGAAGGGATGCCTGAGCGGTATATTTTTTGACCTAAAGTCAGTAATTTGGCATTAACCTTTCCAACGATCGGTTTTTGGGCTGCAAAGTAGGCTGCCAAGTCCCAAATATCTTGCTCTTTATAATTTTTAACAAAATTCAGCATGGCAGGATTATTTCTTTTTCCATTTTCACCCTTTTGAAATTCCAATAATTGTTCTGCCAAATACCTAGGATGTTGCGCTGCTAGGTTGGGGCTTTCAGGGTTTAAGCCTCGCCCGCTTTGATCATGACAAGCAATACAGTCCCCTATTTTGGCGCGCCCCGCCTCTATACTGCCCATTTCAGCCCAAGCAGACGCAGCCCCAAGCCAGCATAATAAAAACACGATTCCTCTTAGGACCCATCGAGCAGAATCAAGCCATTTTCCCAGCATGTGTTGGATATCCATAATGTAATCACTAAAATAGTGTGGTAGAATAATCAGGTTTAATAATCAATTTTTAATTCTACATAAAATTTATGAATTTATCAAAAACTTATTTCCTAAAAAGTGTCTTGAGCTTAAACAATTTACCTGAAGATTCCGGGGTAGAGGTCGCCTTCGCTGGCCGCTCTAATGCGGGAAAATCAAGTGCATTAAATGCCATTACGCGCATTGGGAAACTTGCCAAAACCAGTAAAACACCTGGCAGAACACAGGCCATTAATTATTTTTGCGTAGAAGATCCGAAATACCGTTTGGTCGATCTCCCCGGTTATGGCTATGCCAAAGTCGCCCAAGATCTCAAAAAACAATGGCAGGCGCTTTTGGATGCCTATTTTCAAAATCGCCAATCCCTCAAGGGCCTGTTTTTGATTATGGACATTCGGCATCCCTTGATGCCCTTCGATAAAATAATGCTGACATGGGCGAGTTTTGCAAAAATTCCAGTTCATATTTTGCTAACAAAAGCGGATAAACTGAATAAAAGTCCCGCTAAAAATACCCTGCTGCAAGTACAAAAACAAATCAAAAACCTAGAAAACCTTGAAAATCTAAACTACAGCATTCAATTGTTCTCTTCGCATGCTCCCTTGGGCACCGAAGAAGCCAAAAACAAGCTACTGCAATGGCTCTCACCTGGTCAAATCTAAAACAAGTCCAGCAACTCAATCTAAACAATCAGGACCCTTAAAAGCATGGAAAAACTCTTTTTAATTGACGGATCGTCCTATCTATTTCGCGCCTACCATGCCCTGCCCCCCTTAATCAGTAAAACAGGCCTCCACACTGGGGCTCTCTATGGCAGCCTGAACATGCTGAAAAAATTAATCCTCGATCACAAACCAGAATACATTGCGCTTATTTTCGACAGCAAGGAAAAAAACTTCCGGCATGAAATTTTTCCCAGTTACAAAGCCAATCGCAGCCAAATGCCAGAAGAATTGGCCGAACAAATTGCACCCCTATTCGAAATTATAAAAGCCCTAGGTCTGCCCTTGATACAAATCCCAGGTATAGAGGCTGATGATGTGATTGCAACTCTCAGTTACCAGGCCAAAGATCAGGAGCTAAACACTACAATTATTTCAAGCGACAAAGATTTGGCCCAATTGGTTGAAGATGGCAAAATCAGCATTTTAGACACCATGAAAAACAAGGTTTACAACCGGGAAACGGTTTTTGAAAAATTCGAAGTTTACCCCGAACAAATCGCCGATTGGCTGACTTTAACCGGCGATAGTGTCGATAACATCCCTGGCGTTCCAAAAGTCGGCCCCAAAACCGCGAGCAAATGGCTACAGCAATACAGCTCCTTAGAAAATTTACTGGCCCATCAAGATGAAATCCCTGGCAAAGTTGGAGAATCCCTACGAACTACAGCCTCCCACCTAAATTTATACAAGCAGTTGGTTTTATTAAATACCAATCTAGATTTAAATATTGATCCTAAATCACTGGAAGCCCAAACCCCACAATTAGAACGATTAAAAAAATTACTTGAAACTTATGAAATTAAATCTTGGTTGAAAGATTTCCCCCAAGCCTGGATGCTAGATTCCAAAGCTTCTGAGGCTTTAGCAGCTTCAAGAAAATCCAATTCCGAGCCTCAAAATTTATCTAAAACCCATGATCATGATATTTATCATATTCAAGCTATTCATGAATTCGAAACTCTACTTAATTCTAATCCTAAAGAACCCCATTTAAACAATTTAAATAATTTAACTTTTATTATTTTAGAAGATCAAATATTTTTTTCTTATAATTTAAATAATCCAAAAACATACAGCCTTTCTAAAAATAATGCCGACCATTTTTATAATGTTTTAAATAAAAAACAAAATATTAAAAAAATATCCTATCATCTTAAAAATCTAGAACAAGCAGCCAGTATTCAATCCAGTAAAAACTGGCTTGATTTAAACTTAGCTTCTTATGTTTTTAATTCCATTGCCATTAAACATGAAATTTCTGAAATTGCTCAATTTTATTTAAATAAAAACTGGCAGGCTTTGAATATTACAGAAAAATTAAATTGCTTAAACCAATTATTTTTGTATTTTCGAGAAAAAATGCCTAAAGTTACTCAAACTGTCCTGGAAAACATCGAAATGCCCTTGCTTTCTGTTTTACAGAACATGGAGTCCCATGGCATTTTAATAGATACCCTAGCTTTGAATCAACAATCTGAAGCACTGGGACAAACCCTCGAAACTTTAGAAAAGCGCGCTTATGATCTAGCGGGCATGGCATTTAACATGAATTCCCCCAAACAATTAGGCTTTGTATTATTCGAAAAACTCCAATTGCCTATCTTAGAAAAAACACCCAAGGGCCAGGCCTCTACCGCAGAATCTGTACTCCAAGAATTAGCCTTGTCTTATGAGTTGCCTAATATCATTATGGAATACAGAAGTTTATCCAAATTAAAATCCACTTATACAGACAGCCTGCCTCAGCAGATCAATCCAAAAACAGGCCGTATACATACTATCTTTCATCAAAATATTACCGCCACCGGGCGCTTATCTTCCAGCCATCCCAATTTACAAAATATCCCCATCCGCAGCCCAGAAGGCCAAAAAATACGAGAGGCTTTTATCGCAAGCCCTGGCTGTGTTTTAATTTCTGCAGATTATTCTCAAATTGAATTAAGAATCATGGCTCATTTTTCCGAAGAGCCTAATTTAATCTACGCTTTTCAAAATAATATTGATATTCACAGGCAAACAGCTGCTGAAATTTTAGGCCTAGATATTTCGGAAGTCAGCGATGATGCCAGACGCCAAGCCAAGGCGGTAAATTTTGGCTTGATTTACGGCATGTCCAGTTTTGGTCTGGCCAAACAAATCAATAGCAGCCAACAGGCCGCCCAGGATTATATTAATTTGTATTTCGAAAAATTCCCCAAAGTCAAAACTTTTATGGAAAATACCCGTACAAAAGCTCAAGAACAAGGCTATGTAGAAACGATTTTTGGGCGCAGGCTTTATCTACCCAATATCAAAGCCAAAAACCCAGCCCTGCGCAATGCTCAAATTCGAGCGGCTATCAATGCCCCCCTCCAAGGCAGCGCCGCAGACATTATTAAAATCGCCATGATTAAAATCCAAGAATTTATTAATTCAGAATTCCCAAAGGGCGATCTAAAATTACTCTTACAAGTACACGATGAATTGGTTTTCGAAGCCAGTGAAGATTTAATAAAATCTAGCCCCATTTGTTCGAAAATCCAAGACATCATGCAAAATTCAAGCCAACTTTCAGTCCCTCTAACTGTTGAATTAGGATATGCTAAAAATTGGCGCAGTGCACACTAGTTCAGTAGCTTTTATACAAACTCTACATTTGCTACAGTTAAAAGCAACCACTTATTTCCAAAATTTTTAAAATCTACATTAATTTTAGAACGTTCTCCTTGCCCTTCTTGATCAATAATTTTACCCATGCCAAATTTAGGATGTTTGACTGATTTTCCAATCATGCCCTGTTCAGATTTTTGAATGGGTTTTTGAACTGATTTTTGGCCAAAACCTGATGACAAACCAAAGCCTGAAGAATAGCTTGTGGATTTAACAGGTGATTTCACCACCTTACTTTTATTCACTTCTTCCAATAATTCTGGGGTGATTTCTTCCAAAAAGCTGGATTTTCGTCTTAATTCCTCTCGGCCAAAAATTTTACGCATAAAGGCATGGCTTAAATAAAGCTTTTTCATGGCCCTTGTAATCCCTACGTAAAACAAACGTCTTTCTTCCTGTAAAGATTCTGGTTTGTCTTTGGATAATTGATGTGGGAATAAGTTTTCTTCCAAGCCTGTAATAAAAACAATAGGAAATTCAAGGCCCTTAGAAGCATGCAAAGTCATTAATGTTACGGCTTCCGTATCTTTGCTTTGTTTGTCGCCCGATTCTAAACTCGTATAGGCTAAAAATTCTAACAGGGGCTGCATGCTTTCGTCTTCTAAATTAAAGTCCGCCGCCGCATTCACCAATTCTTTTAAATTTTCTGTTTTGCCTTCAGAACGTTCCGTTTTTTGATTTTGATAAAACTCTAGCAAGCCTGTTTTGATTATTAATTGACCAATCAAATCTGATAAATCCAGTGATTCGGACAAAATTTGTAATTCTAAAATGATATTTTTAAACTGCTCTAAGCCTGATTTAACACGGCCACTAAAGCTACTTAAATTCAAACCCAGGTCTAAAGCCTGCCATAAACACACACCCCTTTCTCTGGCCAATTCACCTAGTTTTTCCAAACTTTTATCACCCAAACCTCTGTGCGGAACATTAATCACTCGCTCAAAAGCTGCATTGTCTTCTGGGTTAACAATCAGTCTTAGATAAGCCAGGGCATCTTTAATTTCGGCTCGTTCAAAAAATCGAAAACCCCCATAGACCGCATAAGGGATGCTGGCTCGAATAAAAGCATCTTCTAATACGCGAGATTGGGCATTGGAACGGTAGAGAACAGCAATCTTACTAGGGCTGAAGCCTTGTGCCAAATGCTCCTTAATGCGTCTGGCCACAAAAATAGCTTCATCGTCTTCATTGTAGGCCTCGTACAAGCCTATTTTCTCGCCTGATTCTCCAGCACTCCAAAGGGTTTTTCCTAAACGAGCCTGGTTATTTTCAATCACTTGATTGGCTGCTTCTAAAATGGTTTTGGTAGAACGATAGTTTTGTTCTAGTTTGATAATTTTAGTATTAGAAAATTCATCAACAAAACGCTGTATGTTTTCAACCCGAGCACCACGCCAGCCATAAATGGATTGATCATCATCGCCCACTGCCATCACGCTTTGGGCCTGGCCTGCCAATAATTTAATCCATTCGTATTGAATGCCATTGGTATCCTGAAATTCATCGATCAAAAAATGCTTAAATCGCTGCTGATACAAATTTAAAATGCCTGTATTATTTTTAAGCAATTCATAAGATCTTAAAAGCAATTCTGCAAAATCAATCAAAGATTCCTGCATACAAAAAGCTTCGTATTCTTGGTAAATGCTTTGGTAAAGCTTTTCTGCCAGATCTTTAGGCGGGGGCATTTGCTTGGCACGAACACCATTGTCTTTCAAACGCCCAATATAGCCTTGTATTTTTCTAGGATCCCATTTCTCATCGCTTAAATTTCTTTGTTTTAACATTTTTTTTAAGATTTGGAACTGATCATCACTGTCTAAAATTCTAAAATTCTCGTTTAATCCTGCCTCGGTTGGATGTAATCTTAATAAACGATGAGACAAACCATGAAAAGTACCAATCCACATGCCTTGCGTATTGTTCTTTAACAATTTCTCATTTCTTTCTTTCATCTCTAGGGCTGCTTTATTCGTAAAAGTCACACAAAAAATACTGCTGGGATAGGCATTAAAATTTTTTAATAAAAAGCCATTCCTGCGAGTTAATACGGTTGTTTTTCCGCTTCCAGCACCGGCCAAAACCAACACGGCACCTAAATCGGCCGTTACTGCTTGTTTTTGAGCAGGATTTAAATTTTCCAATAATTCTTGCATGTGAATATTTCCTTAAATTAAGGATCATTAAAAATTAACGTTTAATGCAAAGACATTAAACAAGCTTCGTTATCAAATTTTACTTGATTCATAGCACTGGGCACTGGATAAGACATCAAATGCCCTGCATCTAAATACAAATTTTCTGTTAGTAGTTCTTTTTCCTTTAGAATATTTTTAGAACCAAACCAAATAGAATAACTCAAATCTTTTAAGATCAAAGGCATTCTATGGTGAATACTAGAAACAGCCAAGGTATCCCCTTGGTTTAGAGCTGAACGCGTAATAATCACCACTTTTTTCGCTTGGTTTTTATCCGGGTACTGATCTTCTAAAAACAAACCCACCATAGCAAACACACCTTTTTTCGGTAAAACCATGGCATAAGGCTGTTTGCCTCGGTTTTGAACTTTCCACTCGTAAAACGCATTGGCCGGAATCAAACAACGATTTTTTATAAATTTCTTTTTCCAATGCGGGTTATCTAAAATAGTTTCCAAACGCAAATTAATAAATGTATCCAAACCCCAAAGATATAAATCTATATTTTTTTTCAGATCAATCACTGGAATATAAGTTCCAGGGCTAATATTATAGCGTTTTTTTAAAAGTAATTCTTTTTTCAAACCGAAAATTTTAGACAATTCAGGCATCCCTTCCGTTAATGCAAATCTCCCACACATCGTAATTTTATTCTACAGTCACAGATTTTGCTAAATTTCTAGGTTTGTCTACATCAGTGCCTCGAACCAACGCTACTTCATAGGCCAAGAGTTGTAAAACGACGGTATAAACTAAAGGATCCAAAACTCCACCACAATCAGGCATATATAAAATTTCGCCAATAGCAGGATTAATTTTACTACTGTGTGGCGCAAAAATAATCAGCCTGCCTTTTCTGGCTCGAATTTCTTCTATATTTCCTCTTAATTTTTCAAGGTATTTGTTATTTGGCGCCGTTACAATAACCAGCATATTTTCATCAACCAAAGCCAAGGGCCCATGCTTTAATTCGCCAGCAGGATAAGCCTCCGCATGAATATAAGAAATTTCCTTGAGCTTTAAAGCGCCTTCCAAAGCAATGGGGTATTGCTCACCACGGCCTAAAAATAAAGCATTCTCGTGTTCTGCAACCATAGGTGCCAGCGCTTTTATTTTATCATGCAGACCCAAAGTATCATTTAATAAAGACACCAAATCTTCCAATGCCTTGTTTAACATTTCCTGAGTGTCTGGTTTAGACAAGGCCATGGTTAAAGCCAGCAATGCCAATAACTGGCTTGTAAAGGCCTTGGTAGAACAAACGCCTATTTCAGGGCCAGCATGGGTTAAAAATTTTAAGTCTACTTCCCGCAATAAACTACTTTCAGGGACATTACAAATACCCAGTAAGGCCAAATAAGCTCTAGAAGTTTTTGCTTCTTTTAAAACAGATAAAGTGTCTGCTGTTTCACCAGATTGGGAAATTAGAATCAATAAGTTATTTTTCAAAATCGCCTTTTTACGGTATCTAAACTCACTGGCGATTTCTACAAAACAGGGGATACCTGTGTGTTCTTCTAGCCAATATTTTCCAACACAAGCAGCATAATAGCTTGTACCACAGGCCACAATTTGTATGGCCTCTATTTGTTTAAATATTGGGGCAGCTTCTACCCCAAATAAATTTTTAAAATTTGGATAATGCAAACTCAAATGATTCAAATTAAAAGCAATGGCCGAAGGCTGTTCGTAAATTTCTTTCAGCATATAATGCGGAAAATCCCCTAGTTCTGTATCCCCAAAACGCAAATGCAGGGTTTTTATTTCTCGTACACTGAATTGATGCTCTGTATTATAAATTTGAATTTGTTCAGGCGTCAGAACAGCAATGTCTCCATCTTCTAAATACACAAAGCGATCCGTGAATTTTTCTAAAGCCAGAGGATCTGAGGCAATATAATTTAAATCTTGACCCAAACCCAATACCAAAGGGCTCGCCTCCCGCATCACAAACATCTTATTTGGTTCTTTTACATCCAGGGCGCAAAGCGCATAAGCGCCTTGTAGGCGCTTGGCCACTTGTCTTAGGGCCTGATCAAAACTTAAAGTTGGCTGCTTCTCTAGGGTATTTAAAAGCAGCAGTGCAATGGTTTCTGTGTCTGTATCCGTATTAAAAGTATAACCTGCCTCTAGCAGCTCTTGTTTCAAAACTTCGTAGTTGTCTATCACTCCATTGTGTACCAGTGCAATGCGATCCCCAACTAAAATAGGGTGAGCATTTTTTTCTTCGGGCAGCCCATGGGTGGCCCAACGGGTATGTGCAATGCCTAAATTCGCTTGAAGTTTGGAGTTACGAATGGCGGCCTCTAGATTAGCTACTTTGCCAATCGTCCTCAGGCGCTCTATATTCATGGTTTGATTCATGGCTGGTTTATTTTCGGTGCCTTGATTTAAAACAGCTATCCCAGCAGAATCGTAACCCCTGTACTCTAACTTAGTTAAGCCATAGAGCAGAACAGGAACAATGTCTTTGTTTTTTTGTGCAATTGCACCCACAATACCGCACATGATTAAAACACCCTTGATTTATTAAATAATTCGGGTAATTTACCATGTTTTTTGCCACACAAGCAACCGACCTACTTAAAATTTGGTCTCGTAATATTTCCTGGCTTTTCGGCTTGGAAATAATGTCTTTAAAAACAATACCCCTCCAGCCTCTATAACAAAAGGAACAACATACACTTCATCAATCACTCGAACATACATTAACCCTTGATTAGGGTATTTCGGATTGGTATTTTCTTTAATATCTAAAAGGTTGCCTTGGGTAATACTATGAATGATTTCATCAAAGCCAATGTTTCTATTTTCCAACAGCCAAGCATTTTTTTCGTGATTATAGTTGAATAGCATCTTTATGAATCAGCATATTAATATAAGTTTGATAAGGTAAACCTAACTTTGAAGCCTTCAGCTTAATAATTTCTATATCATTCGCTGAAACCCGTAAAGTAATGGGTTTTTTATTTTTTACGTGATTTTTAGCCGCAGAAACAATCTCTTGCATCAGTTCTTTTTTATTTTTTGGATCAGTGAATTTTTCAAAATTATCTTCAATTTCCTGTTCATATGCATCTAGTATTATTTTTTTCATAAAAACCTCCCCTTCATTCAAGGAAGTATAGGTAGCATTCCCCCCATTGTCAATACATTATACACACATTTAATGTAAATTGATTGACTAATCCGACCTAATTGTAATCGATTTATAAAATAATGCAAGAAACTTTCTGTTTCAGCAAGTTTCTTGCATTTAATTTTAATTTGGGCTATTATTTAGGATATGTTAGATAGCATTGAATTGATCAAAGATTCCCGCCTGGGCGACTATGTGTTTACAGAAACTGATTTATCCCATCTCTTTGGAGGAAGCCCAGCAAGAAAATATGCTCTTGTCCATAAAGCCCTCGCCAGCAAGGAGCTTATACGCCTGCACCGTGGTGTGTATATGCTCTCTCCAAAATATTTAAGGCAGAAATTCGGAAAATTTTTTGTAGCAAGCCATGTGATTAAAAATAGCTATATCTCTTTTGAAAGTGCACTCTCCTATCATGGTTGGATTCCAGAACGAGTCGAAGGAGTTCTTAGCGCCATTGGGGATGGACGCACCAGAGCCTTTCCAACCCCCTTTGGGGAATTTAGTTATAGAAAAATTGCGAGCGAAACAGGAGATTTCTATACCGGCGTATTACGCATGGAAGAGGATGGCTACCCCTTTCTAATTGCTTCTCCCTTAAGAGCCCTAGCCGATTATATTTATGAGAGAAAAATCCAGTGGACTGAGCTTGATTTTTTAACAGATGGATTACGTATTGAATTGGATTCTTTAAATACACTCAATCAAAAAAATTTCGAAGAAATTATACGGGTCTATCGCAATAAACGCGTACTGGATTTTATTAAAAACTTAAAACAATCACTCGAGCTACATGCAACCCAATGAATGACATTATTAATACGAGACTAAAAAAATATCAAGCACTCTCTCCTGAACAAGAAGAAGATGCTTTAAAAGAGATTTTACAAGAAATAATCTTAAACAGTCTAGCCAATACTGACTTTTTCAATGAAGCTGTTTTTCAGGGCGGGACCGCTTTAAGAATTTTATACAACCTACCTAGGTTTTCAGAAGATTTAGACTTTATATTAAGAAAACCAAACCCAAACTTCAAATGGGAAATCTATTTTAGTGCCATAGAAAAAACTTGTCATCAATACGGAATATTTCCTGAAATTTTGGATAAAAGCACACAAAATAGCACCGTTAAAAAAATGTTTTTAAAAGATAATTCCATTGGGAAAGTTCTGGATATTTCTTTTAAACATCATCCTGGAAGAAAATTATTGATTAAACTAGAAATCGATTCAAATCCTCCTGAAGGCTCGAAATCTGAAACTAAATTTATAGATTTCCCATTGATTGCATCGATCCAGGCACAAACTTTACCCAGTAACTTTTCTGGGAAAATTCATGCCATTTTATGCAGAAAATATCTTAAAGGTAGAGATTTTTATGATTTTATTTGGTATATTTCCAACAAAGTTAATCCGAATTTTACATTTTTAAACAACGCCATCAGGCAAACTGGTCCCTGGGCGAATCAAAACATTGAAGTTAGCCCTGATTGGTGCATCACCGAATTACGAAAAAAAATTGAATCCATCAACTGGGTACAGGCACGCCATGATGTTGAACCCTTCATCAAATTTAGAGAAAAAAAAAACCTAGCACTATGGAGTACTGAACTGTTTTTAGATCGCTTAGATAAACTTAAGGCTATTATTTGCTAAGCCCGGGAAAATTTATTTTTATTCGGCAGAACTTTAGTTCTAGCACTTGTTCTTTTTTCTTATCGGTTTTTAAATAATGAAATTCGAATTTTATTTTATGATGCAACGACAATCTATTTTGAATCTTTTAAATCCGATGATTTGAAAAATCTGGGATATAGTAAAGATTGCAAATTTAATCAACCGCAGTTAATTTTGACCTTATTAGTGACAGAACAGGGACTACCCCTTGGATATCAATTATTTCCTGGAAATACCTATGAAGGTAATACTTTAATTTCAGCGATTGAATATTGGAAAAAAATTTATCCAGAACAGAATTTTATTTTAGTTGCAGACAGCGGGTTATTGAATGAAGTGAATATAGATTTTTTGGAAAAAAAAATCTATTAATTATATAGTGTGCGCAAGATTAAAAAATTTACAAAAATCTATTAAAAACAAGATTCTAGCTTCTAAGACTCAAAAAGTCGATGAGCACAACGATTCTTTTTTCTTCGAGCTAGAGCTGGCTTCTAGACGTTTAATTATCAGCTATAAATTGGAAAGGACTAGGAAAGATCAAAATGACAGAGAACGTGCATTAAAATCGTTAAAAATAAATTTAAAAAACAATAAAAATGCATCGAATTTAATTAGCAATTATGGATATAAAAAATTTATAAAAATTAATGAACATTCAGAAGTCTGTTTAGATCAAGAAAAAATTAATCAGGCCTGTGAATGGGACGGTTTGCATGGTTTAATAACAAATTTACATCATCTGGATGCTATGGATATTTATAAGCATTACCGTGGCTTATGGCTCATTGAAGACGCCTTTAGAATCAATAAATCTGATTTTAAAATTAGACCAATTTTTCATTGGACACCTCACCGAATTAAAGCGCATATTGCAATTTCTTATATGTCTTATTGTTGTTA
>JBJSZW010000008.1:0-12855 GCA_046090565.1 Gammaproteobacteria bacterium | reverse complement strand
CCCAAAAGAAGGGTGGAGCAAAATTGCATAAATCGGCTTTAACTGAATTCGTATGCGGCCATAGGGCCTTTCTTCTGGCAACCGGCCGCTATACCTATCGTCTAAAACAACTCTTGTGTCTCCCAAACGGGGATCTTTATTGCAGTATTTTGTGGGAATGGGAGCACGACTTACCCTTTTTTGAATATTAAATCTAGACACTAGAACCACTCACTTCTTTATATTTGTTAATGCTTGTTAATACAAGTTTAAGATGCTAACAAATTTTACTTGTAATTTCTAGTGTTTTTTATAAATATATAGGTTTATATACACTTAAAACATTAATTTTTATTTTTTTCTCAAAATAAAATGGTGCATGCTTAAGGATTTATGATTATTGCTATAAGCCCTCATAATCGCATCAATCCCGGGCAAAGAATTACGATGAACCGTAAGATTCGCATTGCTCACCAGCTTGTAAGGCTGCTTAGAAAACTCTGTCAGATACTGCATATACAAATCATATTCTGAAAAATATTGTAGTTTTTCTGATTTGGCTTGTTCCAATACCAAGTCTATCCAAGGCTTTTTATGTAAACTTTCCATATGATTTCGCATGTTTTTTAAAACGGTTTTTGAAAAAAGCATGTGATGGCTTACAAAATCCAAAAGCCATAATTTAGAATGCCCCAAAAGTTCCTGGCTTAATTTTTTTCTAGGAATAGAACAATCCCAATGAATGTTTATTAAATATTTTCCACCGTATTCAAACAATACTGGCCTTAAAAAAACAGTGTCTGCATCCACCACCAAATAATGCTTTTGTTCTACGATGCGATCCATAGACAATTTTAAAAATTGCTGAATCATCCAGCCCCCATAGGGCTTTATTTTTTGAAAATCCTCTAGAACATCTGCCTCGTTCACAAATACAGCGCCTTGGGCTTCTGCAAATGCTTGAAGCTTGGGCTTATTCGGCCCCACAATAAAAATTTTTCCTATGGGATGCATCAGTAAATCCCGAATGCTTTTAATAGAATAAACCGCTGTCTCCAGATCTTTTTCAACCAAATTCATCACTACATCTAATTTTAATTCACTGGTATCCATCACTTTGGCATTAAAAAAAGCGGGATCTAAAAAAGGTTTGAGAATATTTAAAAATTTTTCATTTTTATTGGCCTGCCTGGCCAAAGTTTCAAAATTTTTAGGTGCCGTATTGCTTAAATCTACCCTGGGGTACCAGGAAAAAATAAAATACAAGGCCATACAAAACAATAGGCTTAAAAATATTTTTGTTTTTATTTTTGCTTTTGTTTTCATTCCCCTAAACGCTCCCAATAATTAACATTATCTGTCAAATGCTTGGGATTAATCGTACCTATAATAATACTATGAATAGGCTCTATTGGGCTTAAAAACTTAAACGCTTGTTCAAGATCCTGCACATGGCCACCACCCAGTGCTTTTTTCAAAACAATACCTTTATTTAAGGCTTTTGCTTTTTCTATCACCGGCATTTCTGCTGTATAATTAATATTCAGAGTAATCATGGCCAAATCCGATTGTTCTAGGGCTAAAATGCCTCCTTGTACTGTTTTGCTAGACATACCACAGGCCCGAATTAAACCTCTTTTTTTAAAATCTTGCAATTGCTCTAAGGCTCCTTCTTGAATGATTTTTTCATCTTCGCCATTGGAATGAATCAAGAAAATATCGATATAATCTGTTCCCAATTTTTTCAAGCTGGATTTTAAACTGGCTTCTAAAAATTCCGGGCTAAAATCAAAACTGGATTCATTGTTTTCAAAAATTTCCCCCGCCTTAGTCATTAGAACCCATTGGGATCTGTTCTGCGCCAATTTCAATAACTTACCCAAACGCTCTTCGCTTTGGCCGTAAGCCGGTGCTGTGTCCAATAAATTAATACCCAATTCTTGGGCCCTGGCCAATAAATTCAAGGCCTCTGCATCGCTAGGCAATTCAAAAGGCTTAGGGTATTTTACCCCCGTATTTCTTCCCAGTTTTACCGTTCCTAAACCTAATTTAGAAACTAAAATACCCGTACTGCCTAAATAATTTTTTTTCATGATGATTTTCCCATTCATAATTATTCATGAACTACGATTATATACATTCTATTACTGTTTGCAAACTAGACCACATAGTGATACACTTGGTTATTAAGGAGGCCTATGAGAATATTTAAGACAGCGTATTTCCACCGATTGGCTCAAAACGAGACTCTGCCAGACATGCACCTAAAGCATATTGTTCAAGAACTGGAACAAGGTCTATTTGAGGCAAATTTAGGCGGTAATCTTTTTAAAAAACGCATAGCAATAGGCAATAAAGGTAAAAGTGGCGGTTTAAGATCAATCATTGCCTATAAAAAATCAGACAAAGTGATTTTTCTATATTGTTATGCAAAAAACGTAATGGATAATATAAGTCATAAAGAAACGGAGGCCTTTAAAAAATTATCTAAATATTATTTAAATTTAGATGATCTTTCGCTACAAAAATTATTGAAAAATAAAGAATTAATAGAGGTGAAAAATGAGTAAAAAAAATACTTTAAAAAAAAGTAAGACTCCATTTAAAACATTAAGTCCATTAGAAGCCATTCATGAAAGCGCTACAGGACTTTACAATGCTGGCATTATTAACGGTCAAACGATGAGAGAATTCGATAAACTTTGCTTGCCCGAAGTAAAATATTTTGAACCTAAAGAGATTAAAAGAATACGGCTAAATGCACGCGTGAGCCAAAATGTATTTGCAAAATATTTAAATACGAGTGTTTCCACCATTAAACAATGGGAAAACGGCGACAAGCATCCCAGGGGAACTTCTTTAAAATTACTGAATATTGTTGAAAATAAAGGCTTAGAAATCTTAATGTGATCCCATTTAAATTCTATTCATCCCATTTCTAAGGGATCCACATCAATAATAAATGTAGATTTTAAAAAATTTTCATCGCCCAAGCGTTTTAAGATCATACTTCTGGCTTGCCGAGTTCTTGTTTGAAGTAAAAGTTGGGCTCTGAATTTATTTTTTTTCTTGGCCATGTTAGAGGCCATGGGCCCCCAGACTTCTGCTTGAAAACCAGGGTCAAAATTTCGAACTATAAATTCACGAATTTTGTACAATTCTGAAATCGCTTGAGCCTGCCTTTTGGCTTCTGTTTTGATTAAAACCTGATGGCTATAAGGCGGCAAGCCCAATTCTTCGCGTTCTTTAAGCAAGGCCTCTGCCAAAGGCAAATAGCCCTGGCCCAATAATAAATGCAAAGCTTTATTTTGCGGTTCTTTGCTTTGAATGAAAACCTGGCTGGGTAAATTTTCTCGCCCGGCACGCCCCGCTACTTGGGTAATTAATTGTGCGACGCGTTCTAAGGCCCTGAAATCCTGATTAAAAAAAGCAGAATCAATGTCTACAATCCCTACCAGAGTTACTTTTGGAAAATGGTGGCCCTTGGCGAGCATTTGGGTGCCTATTAATAAATGGGGCTTGCCTTCTAAAAGAATATGCATTAATTCTTCTATTTTTTTAGGATGATTCACCGTATCGCGATCAACCCTAGAAACAGGTATTTCAGGAAATTTTTTTTGTAATACCGCTTCTAATTTTTCTGTGCCCTGCCCCACGGGTTTAAAATTAGCTGATCCACAGTTTACACAAATTTCACTGTAGGGAATGCTGGAATCACAATGGTGGCAGATTAAAACATTCTTTTTTTTATGATAGGTAAGCTTGGCATCACAAGCCTTGCATTGGGCCTTGTATTGGCAATCTAGGCAATACATCAGGGGCGAAAAGCCGCGCTGATTCAAAAATAAAATGACTTGTTCTTCGCGTGCTAAAGTTTGTGAAATGGCTTCTAAAAGCTGGCTAGATAGCCCGCCTTTTAGTTTTTTATGCCGGGTATCTAAAATTTTAACTTCTGGCAGGGCAGATTGATTGGCGCGCTGATTCAAAGAAAGCCACTGGTATTTTCCCGTTATTTTTGCATTGTAAAAACTTTCCAAGCTGGGTGTGGCTGTACCTAATACAATCGGGCATTTTTCCAAATGTGCGCGCATGATCAAAGTATCTTTGCCATGGTACCTGAAGTTATCTTGTTGCTTGAAAGAGAGATCATGTTCTTCATCTATAATAAACAAACCTGGCTTTAAAAGGGGGGTAAACACAGCCGATCGAGTGCCTAATACAATTTTGGCTTCACCTGATTTTGCAAGGCACCAATTCGCATAGCGTGTTTTAGGCCCCAACCTAGAATGTAAAACCGCCATTTTTTCAGAAAATCTTGATTGAAATCTTTCTAAAAGCTGAGGTGTTAACCCAATTTCAGGCACCAAAACTAAAACTTGTTCTCCGCGCTTTAAAACAGCTTCTATACAGCGCATGTACACCTCTGTTTTTCCACTTCCGGTAATACCATACAATAAAAAAGCCTTGTATTCACCCAGATGCGAAATAATACTTTGAATTACGGCATCTTGCTCTAAATTTAATTGTAATATTTTAGTGGGTTTTAAAATTTCTGGATCTGTTTGCAAAAGCTTTGGGTTGAGCTTGGGCTTTTTTTTTCTAGTAGAGGCTAGAATATCCGCTTCTGTTTGAGGTTTTCTTAATAAACTCGGCAAGGCTGCCTCATAACAAGCCCCCAGAGGATAGGCATAATAAGCGGATAACCAGGCTAAAAGCGAACGCAAATGATCTTTAAAAAAGGAACTGGAATCTAAACAAGCCAAAACAGATTTTAATTTAGATTTTTCTAGACTACTCTTGTGTTGGTTATTCACCACAATGCCTACTTGATCCGCTTGATTTTTTAAGGGCACTAAAACGCGAGAACCCTCTTCATAATCCGAGGGTATTTTTGTATTCTGCAGCGGTAAATAATCTAGTATTTTATGAAAATTTCTAAGTAATGCGATTTGTACAACTTGGCTTAAACTCATCAAACATCTACCAATAATCTTAAGGCTCTAAAGATTCTAAAATTTCTGGGGCCTCTAGATTTTTAAACTGGCTACTGCGACGCAAAAACCGTATGTTGGGTTTTTGAATTTCTGAATGATGTGCTGCTTGTTGATGGTGCTGATATTGCGATTGTTGATATTGATTGTGATGCTGGTTTTGATACTGATTTTGGTACTGTGCCCGCGATTGCCAAGTAGGCATAGCTGCCCCCAAGACATTGCGACTGGCATTGGAAATATTCTGAGGCTGAACTTCTTCATACAAGCTTAAAGATTCTTCGCTGTTACGACGTCGTGTTGAAAGTCCGGTAATAACCACACTTTTTCTAAATCGGCCTTGATTAACATCTACATGCGCACCAATAAAAACTTCTTGAGTGGGCTTTGGAACTGTGTCGTTGTACAAAACTCGGCCATGTTTAATCGCATCTCGAGCCAGGGCCCTTGTTTTAAAAAATCTGGCAGCCCAAAGCCATTTGTCTAAACGCACAACCAGTTCTTTTTCCTCACCGATATCATGCAGTTCTAAATCTAAGCGATAATCCATAGTAGTCTTAATATTCCTATATAGTAGTCAAAGTCAAAGTTAATTTTTAGAAAATACGAAATAATAATAAACAACAAAAATAAGTTGAACAGCTTAAGCTAATTTTGCTAAGCTTCTGAGCTTATGTATTCTCATCATATCACAGCCCAAGAGTGGATCAAAGCACTACTACCAGCCTTAGAAAAGGCCTCAAAAACGGTACTTCATTTACAAGAAGCCGTCGTTAATCGTGCAGCAGAACATATTGATCAAAAACTAGATGGATCCATCGTTACCAAAGCAGATTTAGCTTCCCAAGATTATCTGGTGCCTGCTCTAGAGGGTTTAGGGACACCTTGGCCCATTGTCTCTGAAGAAAATACCGAAAGCATTGGGAACATTGGCACTCTAGACACAAAACCCTTAACAAACTCCTACTGGCTGATTGATCCTTTGGATGGTACCCGAGAATATGCCCAAGGTACCACTGAATTTACCATTAATATTGCTTTGATTGAAAATCATTATCCAGTTTTTGGTATTATTGTACACCCCCATACTCAATCCTGCTATTGGGCTGCCAAAGGCCAAGGGTTTTTCAAGCAAGATTTAAGCTCTCGCAAGCCTATAGCAAGAGCCCCAGGCCGACCAGGCCGATTAGAAGCATTTGATCTAAAAACCCATTCCCAAAAAGCGCCTATTGTCGCGATCAGCCGCCACAGCAATTCAACACGCATGCAGGCTTTTCTGGATCGCTGTTCTGGACTCTACCAGGACCACTGCCTCGTGAAATTTCCAGACAGTGCAATGAAACTCCGTTGGCTAGCGGAAGGCAAAACTGATGTTTACCCACGTTTCGATCCTATCTCAGAATGGGATGTTGCAGCAGGACAATGCTTGATTGAAGAAATGGGTGGACAGGTTTTGAACTGGAAAAAAGAACGTCTCAGCTATGGAAATAATCCCAATTTTCTATATCCCCAAGGCTTAATTGCCTTTTCTGATGCTAAAATTGCCAGATTTTGGCTAGAACAACAGGCTGTGGATAAGTTTTAAAATAAGGCCTGGTTCCTTTAGTTAAAAAGAAGCTTTCTGGTAATTGTTTGTAGCTCTAAAATTTTTTATCTATAAAAATCAATTGGTTATTATATGTCAAGAGTTCTACTTCGAAAAATAATTTTACAGATATAGGTCGTCTCATTTCTTCGCTTGTTGATAACCTGTGGATAAGCTGTGGATATTATTTTAAAAAGTTAATTAACTATCAAACTTAAGTCTTTTACCAGACCTTCTAAATCAAAAGGGGGTGAAAAAATCGCCTGTAATCTACCTTGAGCATTAATTAAAAGCAAAGTCCCACTGTGATCAATCAAACCATCGGCTCTTTCTTCTGCGGATCTGTAAATTCCAAGTCCTTTAAATATTTCGTCCAACTGCTTTCTGTTCCCCGTTAGACCTATGAAATCATTCCTATATCGCCCCAAAAATTCTTTTAAATACTCAGGACTATCCCTGTCTGGATCCAAAGAAAAAAACAGAAAATTCAATTTTTCCCCCTGGCGTATTTTTGATGGCAATTTATCCCAAACTTGGCTTACAAAATTCACCGTCGCAGGACAAACGTCCGGACAATGGGCATAACCAAAAAATGCCAAATGCCAGCCTCTTTGTAAATTGGCATTGGAAAAATATTGTCCCCTCGTATCTTTTAGACTAAAAGCAGGTAAAGATTGCGGCTTCTTTAGCAAAGTACCACCTTGCAATTGAATGCCTATTGCTGCTGTTTCCGATGTACTATTTTTTGCCATGTACTCATAAGCAGCCCCTAAGGCCACACTCAGCAACAAAGCAATTCCCACTAGCCATTGATTTCGTTTAAGCGATGTAGTTTTTAAAAGCATGATCAAGCAATAATCCCAAAAATAAAAGCCATAAATAATGTACTGAAGCCTTAAAAACTGAATAGGCTTTGGCTGTATCTCTGTACAAACCAACCGTTTTTCCTAAGAACCAAAGCCCTAAGCCAAGGGCCATTAAAGCATAAATTGCCCCACTCATGCCCGTTAAATAGGGCAACAAAGAGCAAATTAAAAGCAATAAGGCATATAGAAAAATACACTGTTTGGTGAATAATATACCATGGGTGACTGGCAGCATTGGAATTTCAGCCCGTTTATAATCTTCCAAACGATGAATCGCTAAGGCCCAAAAATGTGGGGGTGTCCAAATAAAAATCAAAATTACCAAGAGCCAAGCATAGGGATCAATGTGATTGGTAACTGCCACCCAACCCAACAAGGGAGGAGTTGCCCCAGCCATACCACCAATCACAATATTTTGGGGCGTGAGTCTTTTCAAAAAAACCGTATAAACAAAAGAATAACCCACCAAAGTGGCTAGGCTCAAAAAAGCCGTTAGGGGATTTACGGCACTGTACAGGACCCAAAAACCCAAGCTTCCTAAAATCAATGCAAAGTATTGAGCCTCGCGCATGGATAATCTTTGTTTGGCCAAAGGTCTATCGCGGGTTCTTAACATTAAAGCATCAATCCGATAATCCACCATGTGATTAATTGTCGCACTGGCTCCACCAATCAAAGCAATCCCAAGCGCTGCCCAAAAAATCAAAGACCAATCTGGCTGATTGGGAGAAGCCAAAAACATACCCACCAAGGCAGTGATGACCATTAAACCCACTACTTTTGGTTTACATAAAACCCAATATTCCTGCCAGAGGCTATTCTCCACTTGCGATTTTCCCATGCCTTTCCTAATAATCCTCAATACTCCTAATGACTTGGCTTTGAAGAAAGATGATAATTAATCGTAATTAAAGCCAGCAATAACAACACAGCCACACCATTATGCGCAACTGCAGCCCAGAGCGGTAAGAGCTTTAAGACATTTTGAAAACCCAAGTAAATCTGAAGCATCAAAAGGCCAGACAAAACGAGTGCTGTTCGTCTTAATGTTTTATTGTCTGTTTTTTTAAATAATTTAACACACAACCAAACAATAACCGCGGCTGTTAAGAAAGCATTTATTTTATGCATCATATTAAGAATCACCTTTCCTGGGTAGGGCATGGCCAATGCAGGATCAACTGGGATGCCTGCCAAAGGATTCAAGGCCATTAAAAGATTGTCTACATTAAAAACCAGGTTATCACAATAATACCAATTCGGACAAACCAAAGCTGCATAATTGGCGCTGGTCCAACCGCCTAATATGATTTGCAGTATTAAAATGCCCAAACTTAAAGCCGCTAAAGGCCTTAAACTAAGGGCAAGACTAGCACTCAAGCGGGGTTTAAAGCCCCCACTATTTATTTCTTTTTTATAAACATTTTCCAAAAACAAGAGCCAAAGCAAGCTTATGATTCCCATCCCTCCCAGTAAATGCCCCATTACTATAATGGGCCTTAATTTTTCAGTGACCGTCCACATTCCTAAAAGAGCTTGAAAAATTACCAGAATCAATAAACTTTTGGCTACTAATTTTTGTTTTGAAAAAATACTTAAAAACAGTATGCCCAAGCCCAAAAAGCCGGCAATGTAACGGTGAAACATTTCCGTCCAGGCCTTAATAAAATCATCCATCCCCAAGCTACCCTTACCCAAAAACCAATGCCCATAACAACCGGGCCAATCTGGGCAACCTAAACCTGCATCCGTTAAACGCGTGTAAGCACCAACCAAAATTACAAAAAATGCAAAAGGTAATAAGACATAAAGCAAAAGCCTTAATTTACTTAAATTATTTGGCATTTAGAAACTCCCTTCCTATTTTTTTGGCATACCAGAGAAAAAGCAAGGCAAAAATAAACCACTGCCCTGCATAAGCAAAATTTTTTGAAGCCGCCATCGCTAAATCTGCAGGCTTTGGCTTTTCTAATTGAAATAAAACAGGCAATGGTCGAATATTATCTAGATTAGTATTAGTACTTTTTTTTAAAATGTCGAACATGGCTTCTAAATCTAATTTTTGAATCCGCATGGGCCAAGAACCTGGTGCATCGGATAATTCTTTGATGAGCCATTTTGGAGGTTTTGATGGAATATCTATCCAAGCCTTTCCCCATTTTTTTTCTAAGAACATTTTTTCTGGCTCTAAATTTCTTGAATTTTCTAGTTTCTTTACCCAGCCTTGATTAACAAAAACCAATTGCTGAGAGTTTATTAAAACGGGCACAATAATATCGTAGCCCTGCTGCCTATTTTTGATTTGATTGTCTAGAAGAAAAATTTTATTTCTCATCGGTTCTATAGCCTGCATGATCTTGGCTTCAAGTGCTAAATCTATGGTTTGAAATCTTAATGCTGAATAATCTGTTGTTTCAAGTCTGGATTTGAATTCATCCCAAGATAAAACGAGATCTTTACTTTTCCCTGAATTTTTAAGAAACAGGCCCTCTAAGCTTAGCCTATCCAAGCCCCTATGCACCTGCCAAACCCCCAGGCTTACTAAAATGCCAAAGAACAAGCATATTATTATTTTCCAAAAAACTTTTTTCAAAAAATTTCCCAGGCGATCAAACAAGATGAGCTCAATTAATTTGACGATCATACACTAAAACCATTAAGATTTCATTAAATACGTTAATTAAGGGATTTCTACGCTATGCTGATTACTGCCTTGATGATTGCTATTATGTCTAGTCTTGGAATGGGTTTGTATTATCTGCTTTTTAATTTTAACCACCCAAAAGGACTACAGCTTTCTTTGCGTTACCGTCTTTTCTTTTCTTTCACGCTTTTGTGTTTTTTTGTATTTGCAGCTTTGCGCTAAATTAAATAAACATCACTAAAGTACCCAAAGGAATTTCATCGTGTAAGCGCATCACGTCTTTCGTGCTCATGTGAACACAGCCTTTGGTAAAGGGTTTGCCTAATTTCCATTCCATGGTGGTACCATGAATATAAATGGCTCGGATTTCAGAATCCACGACCTGGCCTTTGGCATTTTTTCCTCGATTGAGGCCTAATTCCAGACCCTCTAAACGCAAAATTCGGGTTGAAATATAATCTTTTTTATGTAAATAACGAGGCACTTTTGTCCAAGTCACACCAACGTATTGCCTTCGATTAAAAATGCCATAAGGTGGCACACCTTCACCAATTTTGTCATTGATGCGATGCAGGCCTAGCGGGGTCTTAAAAGAGCCCAGTGTTTGGCCTATGCCATTTTTTCCCGTAGAAATCACAAAATTTTCTTTCAAGACACCATGTTTATAAACCAAAAGCCGCTGATTTTCTGTATTAACGACCAGCAAATAGGGGCTAGGCTTAAGCCCAGCATGATTAATTTTTTCAGAAATTTCTGCATAAGTCATAGCCGGTTTTTTTTGAAAACCAGCACAGGCCTGAAGAAAAATCAGGGCTATTAAAATACCCGATACAAATGATTTATACATAAGTTCAACCAAGTTTTAATGGTCGGGGCAACAGGATTTGAACTTGCGACCTCTGCCTCCCGAAGGCAGCGCTCTACCAGGCTGAGCTATACCCCGATATAATATTCTATATTAAAAAATTAATTAATGATCCCTGTACAAAGCCAAATCCACCAGCTGCAACAAAGCTGTTTTATACACCGTATCTGGCAAATCTGATAAAGATTCTACAGCAAGATTCGCATATTTTCGAGCCAGTGTCCAGGAATAATCCAAGGCACCACCACCTTCTAAGGCTTTGAATAGATCCTCTAAAGCTAGACCGCCAGCATTATCCAAGTTACCCTGTATCGCCTCCAAAGCCAAGGCTTTTTCATCTGCCGTTCCTGTTTTTAGCAAATAAATTAAAGGTAAAGTCGGTTTGCCTGAAAATAAATCTGCATGCCTGGGTTTGCCTAATACTTCTACTGAGGATTGATAATCTAAGATATCGTCCACAATTTGAAAAACCAGCCCCAAGGCACGACCATAAGCTTTTAAGCTCGAACGACATTCTGGTTGCTCAGCAAATACAGCGGGTAATTCTGCAGCCGCTTCAAAAAGCTTGGCTGTTTTTTTCTCAATAATTCGGATATAGGCTTCTTCAGTGGCCTCTGGATTACGCTCTTGTACCCATTGCAAAATCTCACCCTCTGCAATCACATTACTAGCAGCTGCGAGTATTTCCAGAATTTCTAAGCGTTTGGTTTTTAACATCAGCAAAAAAGATTGGGAATACAGAAAATCTCCAATCAATATGGCAGGCTTATTTCCCCATACCGCATTGGCTGTTTCTATGTTGCGTCGTAAATTTGCATTGTCTACCACATCATCATGCAATAAAGTGGCTGTGTGAATTAACTCTACCGTTGCAGCCAAAAGGCAATCTTCTAACCCCTCATAGCCCAAAGCCTTAGCCGTCAATAGCAAAACCAGGGGCCGAATACGCTTGCCGCCGCTTAATACCAAGGGCAATGCAGCTTCCGCAATCAAGCGCACTTCTGAGCCAAACTGCTCCAAAATAACACCCTCTACCTGAGCCAGTTCTTTGGCTAACAAAGCTTTGACTTGGCTTAAAATTTGCCTTGCATCGCCAGCATTCATGGCTTTTAAGCCTGTGTATTCTGTGTCTTCTATGTCTGTTGTATTCATCCCTGTTAAATATACCATATCTTATGTTAATATGCGCCCATGAGCATTTTGGAATACCGGGGCTTCCAAGCCCTTGTGCAATACACAGCCTCTTGCAGCCTCTTTTATACGGAATTTTATTTGCATCGAAACTGGAATATCTTGCAAGCCAGCAGCCTGTCAGAATTAGAATTTCTGTTTCTGGGCCTTATCAAAGCCGAACTGTTTGTTCAAAAAGATTGCGTATCAGAATCAGAAGTTTAATTTGTATTTTCAGAAGATATGTACTAATATAAGTACGTATATTGCTTTTTTTATGAAATCAGGTATCAGTACATGCAAGTTATTAATTTTTCAGATCTGCGTAAAAACATGAGTTCGATTATGAACGAATGTTACAAAAACCATGATATTACGATCATTACTCGACAAACAGAGCCGCCCATGGTGATGATGTCTTTGGATGATTATAATTCCATTGAAGAAACACTGTACCTGATGCGAAATCCCCACAATTATAATCGGCTTTTAGAGGCCATCGAGAATGTACGCAATAATAAACTAAACAAACGTCAATTGATCGAGGATTAAATCACTTGATTTTGTTTGAAGATGGAGCCTGGGTTCAGTATTTAGAATGGCAAAAATTAGATCTGAAAAAATTAAAAAAGCTCAATACCTTAATCAAAGAATGCCTAAGAACCCCATTTGAGGGCACTGGAAAACCAGAGCCCCTAAAGGGCGCTTTACAGGGCTTTTGGTCCAGACGCATAGACGACGAACATCGCCTAGTG
>JBJSZW010000007.1:0-3261 GCA_046090565.1 Gammaproteobacteria bacterium | reverse complement strand
AAAAAAAATTAGAAGATATTGATCAAATTCTAATGGCTATTGGTCACAAAATTGATTTAAATACTAGGCCTGAGCTTTCCTCTATAGTAAATCATATAAAGCTTTGGGAAGATGCAATCGATACCAAAGAATTTGCGACCCCAGAATATAATAGTTATTCAAATTCAATCAAAAAAATGCCCTATTTAGGCTATAATTTCGAATTACAAGAAAAAAAGTTGGGCAGCGCTCCATATCTAAACAGCATTTTTGTTGTCAATGGTAGTTCAATGTTGAGCAAAGGACTTAATGTAGGGCTTGGCATAAGCGGCATGAAGCATAGTATTCAATTCGTTATAGATGGTGTTTCCAGAAGCTTATTTCTTGACCAAAAAGAGTTGTACCTGGAAAGTATCATCAACTACGATCAACAATTATTTACCAATTAAAAAAGGAGAAAAGCATTAATATGGCTAATCAAGGATTTTATTATGTAAGGCATGGTGAAACTGAATGGAATTCAAATTCGCTGTGTCAAGGTGGGCAGGATATTAAACTTTCATGTAAAGGAAGGGATGATGCCGCCAAACTTAGATTTTTTTTTCAGAATAAAAAAATTAGAAAAATATTTAGTAGCCCCCTTCAAAGAGCTCGAGAAACCGCCAATATTATAGCCAATCACAGTCTTGAAGTAAAAATATTAGATGGACTAAAAGAAAGAATTTTTGGCCTTTTTGAAGGATGGCCTAATAATCTAATGTACGCCGTAGAAGAAATGGAGAAAAGTCGTAGTTTTGATTCCGAGTATTTTTACGAAAGTTTTAAAATTGAATCTGTCAAAATAATTATGAGCAGAGTAGAAGCTGCACTTCTTGAAATTAAAAAGAACCTTGATAATCCCTTGCTCATAGTCTCTCACGGCAGAATATTCAATTTTATTTGTGAACATCTTCAAGTAACAGGCATCAAGCAGATCAAACATAATCAAATTATTTATTTTTATATAAAAAAAGGAAGTTGGGCTTATGAAATCCATGAAATATAATATTAAATTAATTTTAGTAGTAATTTTAATTTTTATTGCTGAATTAGCTTTCAGTAATAAACAAGATATTAGTGAAGAACATATTGCACAGCTTGTACGCGGTTTTGGTTATAATGTTATCAAGGTTCAAAATCCAAACGATGCTGGTCCTTCATTCATCAATGATATTTATGAAATAATTATCTCAGAAAATTCTAAACAAAAAAACCTTATTATAAAGCTTACCAATGTAAATTGGGGCTTTAAAAAGCTTAATAACGAAGTTAATATACTAAAATTCTTAAGAAAAAATTCTAATATCCCGATACCAACAGTTTTAGCCCATTCCCAGAGATTAAATGAAACTGTCGACGGCCATTATTTTATTCTGATGGAAAAAGTTAACGGTAGACCTTTAAGTAGTTTCTGGCAACAACTAAGCCCTAAGCAGAAAATAAAACTTAGTTCTCAACTCCGAAAACATGTTCGAGAATTGCATCACTTTAATTTTAATAAAATTGGTTCATTTACTAATTTAGAAAAAAAACAAGAACCCAATGAAATTATAGAAATACCAAAAAAATCCTATCCTTCTGCGGGTAGTTTTTATGAATATACTAACGTGCTAGCTAATTATTATTTAAAACTCATCGCTAGCAAGCAACCAGAAATCAATAATGAAGTAGCGAAGTACACAAAAATTATTCTTGAAACCATCAAACAAGACGAAACGGATCTTAAGTTTCAATTTGTACTTTGTCATCTGGATCTTTCACTCAAAAATATCATGGCTACAGAAAATCAAATCACTGCTATTCTGGATTGGGAGTGGGCCTCAGCTCAACCAGATTTTATGGAGATATTTGCAAGTTACGACTGGCTACCAAATCTTAAAGAGAAAATGGAGTTTCAAAATCAAAAACAAATCAAAAAAAGTCATTTCAACGGCGTTAAATTACTTCATATTTTATATTCTTTGGCGTGCTATGATGAATGGTTTGAGGGTGGCAAATTAAAACACACAGCTAGATTCTTAGATTCTAAACTGCTTCAACGCAAGGTTAAGGCTGCTTTACCTATTAACTCTGAATCGCAAATTAAGGAAATAAAAATTAATCTTAAACCAAATTTAATTGCGGAGCTAAGAAAAATTGCTAAGAACTAGATTATGGTAATCTACTAATATCAAAGTCTTAGTTTTTTAAATTTCCTTGGATTTAAGAACTAGTTCTTTACCATAAAACGCAACGCCAACCAAAACAATTTTCGGAACTTTTCGTTCTTTTAATTTGGTATCATATTGTTTGTTTTTAATTTGTTCTAAAGCTAAATTCGCTAAATTTTCTAAAGACTCTTTATTTTGAGCAATTTTAAATTCAAATACAATACCATATTGGTATTTTTTAAAATCCCTTGGGATCACTGCAATATCAAAACGCCCAAGACCTGATTCTTGATTTGATTCAATATAAAAATGAGTGCTTAATCCGGCAAGCAGCCCCAAAGTAAACACATGGTACATACGCTCGGACATTTTATAACTTAAATCAAAAAAGCTTATGGAATTCATGAAGTAGGTTTGTAAATTTTTTTCAAAGGGTTCCATGTCGCCAGATATTAAATTCAGCAGTAATTTGTTATACACTGGCTCGCCAACAATGTAACTGTACCATAATTGAATCCAACGATTATAGGCTATACGAACTTCAAAATTAGGAATAGAAATTTTACAAGTAAAGGCGCCATCTTGGGTAAATGTTATTTTTTCGGCATTTAAATAGCCAGCTGCATGCAATATATTCCAAACAGATTTTGTATTACCTACTTCATCTAAATTGACTGTAACGTTTATATCTTCTTCTAATATTTTCCCATCCAGTAATTGATGCAATTTTGTTCCTATTTCCGCATTATTATCTGGCAGGCTTTTGCCTATTAAACTTTGTTCACCTGTATCGTTCCAATAAGCGCCCAATTCTCCTTTGTTTTGTAAACAACGCAATATAGACCATGGATTATACAGTTTAGTTTTATAAACTTGGTAACCATTGTACCAATTTTTTATTTCTTTTGCTTGATAAGTAATATTCAATTTTTCAAAAAGCAGCTCTACTTCTTGTTCCGTGAACCCAAAATGATCGGCATATTGCATTTCAAAAGGCGTATACACTGCCAAATTATTTAAATCTGAAAAAATACTGGTTTGTGCAACACGTACAATCCCGGTTAAAACAGCCTTGTATAAATACGGATTGCCT
>JBJSZW010000006.1:0-18462 GCA_046090565.1 Gammaproteobacteria bacterium | reverse complement strand
AAAGGACGTCTGATTTAAATTTAAGCAATTCTTATTCAAAGTTCGTTGGTTTGATCCCTCCTGGATGCTCCATTTTAGACGGAGGCTGTGGTGCTGGTAGAGATGCTTTGTTTTTTAAAAACAAAGGATATCGCGTGACTGCGTTTGATGCATGCCAAAAGATGGTTGAATTAACTTCTGATTATGCAAATATACCTTGTTTTAACATGAAACTGCAAGATATTGATTTCGAAAATGAGTTTGATGCCGGCTGGACGAACGCATCTCTTTTACATCTGAAAATAGAAGACTTAAGAAACGTTTTTTTTAAAATGGCGAATGCTTTAAAAAGCGGAGCGTATTGGTATATGTCCTTTAAAGAAGGGGTTGGTTCTGGTATAGAAAATAATAGATATTTTTTGTATCAAACAATAGATTCCCTGTCTGAATTTATAGCTAATTTAAATTTTTTTTCTATCCATGAAATATGGATAGAAGAGCAGCAAGATATTAAGAGAATTAAAAAATGGGTTAATTGTATAGTTAGAATAAACAAGGAAAAATTAAATGCTTACAGAATCTGAAAAACGGATTGGTTATTTATTGCTTCAAGGTAATAATGCAAAAGAGATAGCAAAAAAATTGGGAATATCGTTTTATACGGTTGAAACACATCAAAGAAGTATTAAAAAAAAATTAAACTGTAAAAATACATATCAAATTGGCCATAGGCTAAGTGCTATTGTTGTAGCCTAGAAAAATCAAGTTTCTAATTAATTCCAATCAAATCCACGGACGCGTGGATTTTTTTTTATTCAAATCTCAATATAATTTGATTATATTCAATTTAAAAAGAGTCAAAAATGGAAGCAGAATATTTCATCTCAAAATTAAATGAGAAAGGAATAACAGATAGACAGATTTCTGATGCAATAGATCTTGATTATACGACGGTATATAAAATAAAGAATAAAAGCATCAAGGATCCGGCTTATAGTACTGTTAAGAAATTAGAAAGTCTATTCAGGATGGTATATTTGAGCCCTGGAATCAAAAAAGGAGGAGGTGATAATGTCTAGTCGTTTCTTTAGTTTTTTAATTAAAAATAAGTTAAAAATAATAGCGGCAGTCTTATTTTTTAGCGCGACTGCTTGTTATGCCGTTCCAACAGGGGCGGATGCTATTGCAGAGCTTGGGACCTTAATGAATGACAGCAAAAAGTACACAAAGAATTTTTGTTATATATTTGGTTGTGGTTGTATAGCGGTTTCAATGATCACCATGGTTGCAAATCAAAGCTTGAAATCGGCGGCTGTTGGTGGATTGTTAAGCATTTTGTCATTTAAAGCGCCGGCTTATTTAGTGGCGACTGCTTTGCTGCCCTAATCAAGAGGATTAATCATGGATCAGATACCTTTGTACCCATCACTGCTCAATTCTCCAGAGAAGGTTATTTTTTGGACCTGGAATGAAATAGCCTTGTTTATTTTGGTTTTTTTTACCGTTTGGTCAATTTGGTCCTTTGTTTTAGGTTTGGTTTTGGGTTATTTGTCGATAGGGATTATGAGATTTTTGGAAAATAGTCCTTATGGAGATTTAACAAAAATTTTGCCCTATTGGTTTTCGCCATTTACCCAGAAAACGCATGTCCGTGTTCTTCCTTCTCATATTAGGGAGTATTTAGGGTGAATGTATCTGAAGTTTTCCAGGAAAACAAAAAATATAAAAATCAAAGAAATGTGATTCTGGGTGCGTTATTGGTTAGTATTTTTTTGAGCTTAGTTTTGTCTTTGTCTGTTTTTAAGATTATTGGAACAGAAAGAATAGTCATTAGCCCGATCTCAATCAACAGGGATTTCTGGTTAGATTCTGATGCCATTTCAGACTCATACATGGAACAAATCACAGATTTTTTTGTGAATTTAATATTAAATGTTAGTCCAAGCAATTATCAGTACCGTATCGATCAAGTGTTACGTCATGTTCACCCGGATACCTACCCAGTTTTAAAGAAATCTTTTGCGAACCAGGGCGAATTGGTGAATAAAAAAGCAATGAGTACTTCTTTTTTTGTGACCAAGCAGAAGATTGAACGTGAGAAATTTACGAATTTCGTGACTGGGGAATTAAAAATAATGGTGGGAAATCAGGTTGTTGAGCAGCTAACAAAGACCTATAAAGTTTCTTATTTTTATCAAAATGGCAGATTATTGTTGAAGGAGTTTAGTGATGTCAGTCAAGATCAAAGCAATTAGTGTTCTTTGTATTTTATTTTCTTTTTCAGCCTATGCAGAACAGAGAGTTTCTGTAAAAGGTGACAAAACATTAAATGCAGTTGTTTCTAATAATCAAATTAATCGTGTGGCTGTGGATGGGGATCGAATTGCGAATGTAAAGGGGCTAGCTGGTAAATTTCAGCTGGATCACAATGCGGATACAGGCGAGATCTTCTTGCAGCCTAATCCAGATGAAAAGGGACCCATTAATGTATTTTTAACAACAGAAAATGGAAATACCTATTCTTTACATTTAACAAGAAAAAATGGAGAGCCAGAAAATATAACGATTATACCGGCTGAATTATTAGATGTTACAACTAAAGAAGTGGAATTTGAAAAATCTTTGCCTTATGAACAGGCAATAGTAGCCCTTATTAAGGCCATGCATAATGCTGATAATTTAATTGGATTTGATATCAAAATAACCAACAAATCTAAACCAAAATTAAATGGCTTGAATGTTATAGAAAAAGCGGTATACAAAGGCTCTAAGCTAAAAGGTAGGGTATTAGAAGTTTCAAACAAAACAATGGAATCCGTACGTATTCAAGAATTTGATTTTTATCAAAAAGGAGACAGGGCGGTCGCGATTTTAATGAAAGAAGTGTTTCCACAGGCTAAGACGCATGTTTATATTGTGGAGAATATATAATGCATGTGCTTAGCTCTAAATTAATACAAGCCAAACAGTTTAAAATTTATGCAGCAATCGCGGGTTCTGTGGTGTTTGGGATTTTATTAATGTTTGTTTTAGGCGGGGAAGATTCCGGTGTTGTGATGGAAAATAAAGTCGAAACCCCTATAGTGGATGTTACGCAGGCAATGGAAGACAAAAGCTATTGGATGTTTAAGTCTGAGGCGGAATTAGAAAAGCACAAGGCCAAGCAAGAAGATCTGTATAAGCAAATAGAGGAAGTTCGTCGAGATATTAATCAAAAACTTCAGCCAGAACAAATAGATAATATAGCCTATAAAAAATTAGAACAGAAAATAGCAGATTTAGAGTTAAAGTTAAACTCTAAAGAAGAGCATAAATCTCTATTTGATGAAAAATTAAACAGTAATCAGGGGCCTCCAGGAAAGCCGGAAAATGTTAAAAACAATTTAATGCCATCGAATGAAAATAATAATTTTCCACCCGCTGAATATTATGGAGGTGGCCAACCACAAAAAATGATGACTAACGATCAAATGGGTTTAGAGCAGAATGGGATTATCAATTATAACCTCAGCTTAAATTCAATAGAATTAAAGAAAGCCAAAAAATACAGTGACAATTATATTCCTGCTGGATCTTATGTGAAGGCAATTATTTTAAGCGGTGTGGATGTTGCGGTGGGTCAAACCGCCCAGGCTCATCCCAAGCCTGTGTTGTTGAGATTAATAGACAAGGGCAGTTTACCCAATAAATTTGAAGGGCATCTGAGCCAATGCAGAATAACGGGCGCGGCTTTTGGAGAATTATCATCAGAGCGAGCCAATATTCGAATCGAAACCCTGAGTTGTATACAGAAAAATGGCCAAGTGATTGAAACGGATGTGGATGGGTATATTAGTGGCGAAGATGGAAAAAACGGTATGCGCGGGAATTTGGTGATGCGCGATTACGAGATGATGCAAAAAGGATTTTTGGGTGGATTTCTATCGGGTGTTGGCAAAGGGGTTTCTGAAACCTATAGTACGAGCGCAATAACGCCTTTTGGGGCCGTTCAAACCACAGATGGCAAGGATATTTTCAAAAAAGGGGCAGCCCAAGGCGCTGGTGGAGCTTTTGATTTAATTGCGAAATATAACATTAATCGAGCCGAAGAGTATCAGCCGGTTATACAGATTTCTGCGGGGCGGGTAGTCAATGTAATTTTCAATGCAGGCTCTAATTTTGGAGAAAGAAAAACACATCATAAGGATAAAAACAATGGTTAAAATTAGGTTTTTAATGACATTAATCATGTCTTTAAGTCTTACGGCTTGTGCTACCAAAAGAAACTTTGACTGTCCCTATCAAGAGGGCGCTAAATGTATTAATACAGATGAAATTAATAAGCGCGTTGATTCTGGAAATTTAAATTTTAAAAGTATGAGCAAAAAGGAATTATCTGCTTTGGAAGATTTGAGGCCTAATTTTAAGCCAAGCATTGGTCATCCCTTAAGGAGTCAGGAAGTGGTTGCCCAAATTTGGGTGGCGCCCTATGAAGATGAAGACGGGGTTTATCATCAGGCGACTTATTTAAATACCGTGTTGCAAGCTGCGAAATGGTTGGGAAGTGTACAAGCTTTATGAGTTTATCCGCCTTAAAATCATTGCCTAAAAAAATTAGGCGAAAATTACTGGACGCGTTTTTTCAAGATGATCATGATGGACATTTTGAGTCTGGATTAATTCACAATATGAAGGATTTTTTAGAATTAAACAGTTTGCATAACTGGCTGCCCTATGTCGCCTATGATCCGGAAATGAAAATATTCCATAACCAATACTCAAAAGGCATTATACTTCAATCCGATCCCATTGTTGGGGCATCTGATTCTGATGTTTCTGCCCTCTATAATTTTTTACAGACCACCTTGCCGGAAGGAGTCATAGGACAAATTTTATTGTGCGCTAGCCCTTTTGTAGGACCGGAGTTAGATGCTTATATACTGGAACGCAGTTCATCAGATCTGCTTTTTTATTCTCAGGCTTCGAAAAGAGCTGATTTTATTAAAAGCGCCGCGAAGAGAAGTGTTTTTTCTCATGAATCAAATTTAATTCGTGATTTTAGGGTTTATTGGACTTTAATTTTTGATAATGAATTAAATCTAAGTGACTCAGCTATTGATCAGCTCCGATCGGCTTTAATTGGAACCTTGTCTGGAATTGGGGTGGGCTGTGCCAATGTGGAGCCCAGCGAGTTCTTAAAAGTGGTGGCCGGTTTATTAAGGCCTAATGAGGATATTTATCCTGAGAAGTTAAATTGGAACCCATTGGAAACTTTGTCGCATCAATTGGCAAAACCAGAATACAATTACAAAATCACCAGTAAGCGTTTGATTTCTGATGATTATAACATCACAACCTATCGATTGAAGGATTTACCCAATAATCCCCTGCAACTGAACGATATGGGGGCATTAATAGGCTCTATATTTAATAATGATTGGCGTTTAGGTTGTCCTTTTTCCTTAAGTCTCTTATTTCATATTCCAGATCAACAGGCTGAAGCCAATTATGCCAAAATTAGATCCTTAAGGGCCGATCAAAGGGCAGGGGTCATGGGGCGTTTTAGCCCAACAGCAAGAAAGGATGCCAGTTTTGCCCAAGCCATTACGAAGCAGGTGGAGGACAAAAATCGACTATTGGAAGCCACATTGCAGGTGGTTTTGTATACAAAACCAGAGAAAACTCAGCAACACGAAAATGAATTGTACAGCATTTTTAATGCCATTCCCTATAAAAAAATAGAATTGGCTCGTAACAACATGTTGCATGGGCCGCTTTTTCTATCGGTTCTGCCCTTGAGTTTGGATTTGGCGGTGATCGATTCATTGAAAAAATTTGGTATTTTAAACAAGTATTGGGCCAGCAATATAGCCAATATGCTGCCAGTGGTTGCTGATATTAAAGGGATGCAAAACAGAAAATTATTATTGGCAACGCGACGAGGTCAGCTCTTTTTTTGGGGACCATTCAGTCAAATCAGCGCCAATTATAACATGATTGTGTCTGGCGTTTCTGGCTCAGGAAAATCAGTCGTCGCTCAAGATTTAATACTGAGCCTAATTGGTACTGGGGCTAAAATTTGGACAATAGACGTAGGGCGATCTTATAAGAAGGTTGCAAATTTCATCGGAGGGGAATTCATTGAATTTACTCATGATGCGAAATTATGCCTCAATCCATTTAGTGCCGTTTCTGATGAGGAATTCCAGGAATTCATAGGTTTCATAGTCCCCTTATTGGCTTCAATGGTGAGCACCAATAATACCTTAAGCCCTTTAGAATATAGTTTTTTAGAACAGGCAGTTATTCAGGTTTGGTCCGTTTATAAAAGCGATGGGGACATTACAAAAATTGCCAGTTGGTTACTGGCCAGCGAAGATCCAAGGGCTCAAGACATGGGTAAGGTATTGTTCCCGTACACGATGACCGGTCAATATGGAAAATTTTTCAATGGAAAAAGCAATATCGACTTTAATAGTCATTTGGTGGTATTTGAGCTCGAAGAAATAGCCAATGATAAAAGGTTATTAAATGTCGTATTTTCTTTGCTCATGTACCATGTCACAGAAAAGATGTACCTAGGCGATCGAAAGACAAAAATGGTACTCATGATTGATGAGGCCTGGAGCATGTTAAAAGGCGGTAGTGGTGGAGATATTATCGAATCAATTGCGCGAAGAGCTAGAAAATATGGTTGTGCTTTGGCCATTATAACCCAAAGCTTGGCTGATTGTTTTTCTTCTCCAGCGGCTGAAGCCGCTTATAAAAATTCTTATTGGAAATTATTTTTGATGCAGAATCAGGCAGACATTAAAAGTTTAATGTCTGAGAATAAGCTGGTTTTAAGCCCCTATCAAGAAAAACTTTTAAGTAGCTTAAAAACAATGCCAGGAGATTATTCAGAATTAATGATTTTAGGTAATCAGCAGGAGTGCGCGGTGGGACGATTAATTTTAGATCCTTTTTCTAAAATATTGTACTCCACCAAGGCCGATGAATTCACTGCGGTCATGGAATTATATGATCGCGGATTAACCATGGAACAAGCAGTTCAAACAATAGCGGAGAAAAAGTATGTCTAATTCAGTCAATCAAGCATCAGATTGGAAAAAGAAAGCAGTCTATATTGGAGGCGTTTTATTTGGAGCCTATTTGTTAATTCAAACGATCGCTTATTTTGACAGCAAATCAAAGCAAGAGCAGGTGTTTGGTTTGGTGACTAGCAAAATGAATGGGATGTCAGCTGGCTTATCAGAACCCAGTGCAAGCGGTGTTTCTGAAAAAAAAGATAAAAAAATAGAGGAATTGAAGTCTGAAATTTTGGAATTAAATAAAAAAGTAAGCAACCTAGAAGCTTCTGTTTCTAAACTACCCAGTATCAAAGAAATAGAAAGTATTTTGGAAAAACGTCTTCCCAAAAGCCCGATTTTGAGCGAAAGAAGCGAAAGACCCATTCAACCTATTGAAAACAGGGCGATAGATGAAAAATCGGTAGAGCTAAATGCTCACTAAATACCTGGGTATTGCTCTATTAAGTATGGTTTGTGGATTTTCTGGTAGCATGTTGTATCAGAAAATCCAAAAGCCTAAGTTATTGCGCCTGGATTTAAATACCTTGACCAAGGAGTTTATGACAGAGAACTCTCAAGCTAAGGTCACTTCAGCGCAGCTAACTTCTAATACGCAAAAATTTTCAGAAACCATAGAAAAAAAACTAAAAAGCCTGAGCTCAAGTGGTTATATGATTTTCATCAATGAGGCTGTTGTAGGTGGGGTTCAGGATATTACGCCTGAATTCAGGCGAGACTTAGGGATTTATCATGTGGCGAAATAAGCGATGGTTAATGCTGCCTTTGTTTGGTTTTTTTCTCAGCCATCATCTGGGTTATGCCATTAATCATTCTGAAAGTTTGCCTCATAAATTCTATGTGGTTCTTAAAAAAAACAAATACATTCAATTTAAAAGGGGGGATCACATTGTTTTTAAAGCCCCAGAAAATTTTCCAATGAAAGTGGATTTGTTAAAAAAAGTATATGGTGAACCTGGCGATTCTATAGAAAAAATAGGGGATGATTTTGTCATTAATAAGATCACAAAGCTATTGTTTCAAAATTATGACTCTAAAAATAGGCCATTATTGCCAGGCCCAGTGGGCATATTGCCAAGGGATCATTTTTTTGTTGCTACAAATCACCCTCAAAGCTATGACTCGAGATACAAAAATGTTGGTTGGATTAAAAAAGAAGATATTATTGGTTTGGCTTATCCTGTTTGGTAATGCTTGGGCGGAAGATTTTGGCTCTTTTGGTAAGACTTATCCCATCTCAGAGCAAAATGCCTTGGAATTCATTCAGGAGAGGCTTGCTCAGTTAGAAAAAGAAGGCCGGTTTTCTCAATTAGAGACAGAATTTAAAAATACGGTCCAGAATAAAGTCAAAAATCCTGTAGGAATTGGTTTACCAAACACCCGTGTTGCTCGTTCATTTCACAAAGATCTGACCGTAACAGTGCCCTACGATATTCGGGATCACTGGGGCTCGATTATTCAAAAAGCAGGAACGAAAATAAATCCATTGAGTGAGAGCAGTTCTCAGAAAAAAATAATATTTTTCAATGGGGAAGACAAAAAACAGCTGAAATGGGCCCTGGCAGAGCATTTAAAGTCCCCTTATTTGGTTAAATTGGTGCTAACGCAGGGTCGCCCCATAGATTTAATGGAAGAATTAAAATTAAGGTTTTATTTTGACCAGGCGGGGGCTTTGTCCGGGCATTTTGGAATAGAGCATGTTCCTGCCCGGGTCAGCCAAGATCAGGCAAGACTTTTAATAGAAGAGCTTGTTTTATGAGAATGCTTCTGGGATTCATCATTCTTTTTTTAAGCAACTCAGTTTCTGCTGCTTGTGTTGGAAAATTCTTAAATCCAATAACCAGTGTTTGTTGGAAATGTATGTTTCCATTGGCTATTGCAGGCGGGACGGTTGCCGATCCCAACAAGGACAAAAACAAAGGGACACCGCCTCCGGTCAGGCAAATCGCTTGTACCTGTCCGCCGCCGCCCTATCCTTATCGCATTGGTATTCCTATTGGCTTTTGGGAGCCGGCCCGCGCAATTGATGTGGTTCGAGAACCCTTTTGTTTTTTAAATTTAGGAGGGGTGAAGTGGAACATCAGCAGTATCAACGCCAATGAAGGGGATATTCGCGGAAAAAGGGGCTCTAAATACGCCAAAAAAGAAAGCGCCTACCAAGTTCATTTCTATATTTTTCCCCTTTTGGCTTTGTTAAATATAGTCACGAACATGGCTTGTTATCAAAACGAAATGATGGATATTGCCTACCTTTCAGAATTTGACCCCACCTGGGATGATGAAGAATTGTCCATGTGGACGAATCCAGAGGCAATCTTGTTTAAGAATCCTTTGGCAATCGGAGCGTGTATAGGGGATTGTGTCAGCGCATCTTCAATGCGAGCCATCGATCAAATGTTTTGGTGCTCGGGCTGCCAAGGCAATGTCTATCCTCTAACCGGCTTAATACATGCCCATAATTCAGGTATAGAAGCCAGTCAGGCCATTGTTTCTAAGACCCTATTTAAATTGCATCGTTATGGTTTGCTGCACAGCACCATGGGGCCTACCTCTTTGTGCAAAACACACCCCTTACTTTGGTGGAAAAAAACACAATACAAAAGCCAGATTGTTTATCCACAGGTTGAAAAGGATGTCTCGAAAGCCTGCCACCCCATAGGGAAAACAGCATTTTTTTTAACCATGAACAAAGAATATCCGATCTTCGGTGAAGATTTTGGTTATTTGATTTGGAGGAGGCGAGAATGCTGCGCATTTTAATAGTGGCCATGAGTCTTTTCTGTGGTTTTTCTTATTCAGAATGCATGAATCAAGTCAGCGAAGAACAAAAACCAGAATCGCCTTTAATTATTTTGGTTTCAAGTGCTATGCCAGAATTAAGCTTAAAAGCCTGGGCGCTTCAGGCGGAAAAAACACAATCAAAATTGGTGATCAGAGGATTTTTAAATAATTCTTTTCAAGACACCTATCATTTTATACAGAATTTCTTAACCAAGAATAATTTAAATGTGGAATTTAGTATTGATCCGGAGATCTTTAGTGATTATAAAGTTTCCGTGGTGCCGGCCGTTTTGTTAAGAGATTCAAACGAGTACGCGCTTGTTTCTGGCGACATAGGTTTAGAAGAAGCATTAATAAAATTAAACCATACCCAATCCAAACATTTAAAAAATTTAATCAGGAAATATTTAGATGCTTTGCGAAAGACTTAAGTATATCCTATTATTGTTGCCCTGTCTTGTTTTTGCTGAAAATTACGACCGAGACATTCTAGAGGCAATGAGCATTTCTGAGAAAGCCATTAGGGAAGAGGGCTTTGTCGTGGAGAGTCCTCAAATTACATCAAAGAATTCGGATTTAAATGAGTTTGTTCGATCGAATAAGCCTGAAAATCAATTGGAATATGAAAATTTAGAGCAGGTTAAAAACTCTTACAGCGGCGATATTAACTCAAAAGTCAAAGACAGCGATCCGGTTTATAACAAACTTCAAAATTTAAAAAAAAACAAAAGTTCAGATCAGACAGAAGCTTCAGATTTATTGACAAACAGCCGAGTGGAAGCACAAAAATACAGAACCTCAAAAGAACAGATTTTGAGCAAAGTAGGATCGGAAGATAAGGATAAGGATGAAGTCGGCCTTGAAACCAAGCACGTGTGTACCGAAGACGTGCCCGGGTTATTGGCTAATTGCAAGAAAAAACTCATTGTTATTGCAATTCCACAACCCGATCTAGTGAAAGTGATTGACCTAAAAACCACTGGGGAAAAGAGATTTGGACATGGTTTTAACATGCGATCTTCAAGTAGTGGTTCGAAGGAAGAAGAAAAACGAAACTGGAAAGGAAAAAAAAGAAGGTATTTTATGGGATCTTGGCACTTGAGTGAGCTGTATACCCATCACTACAACCCATCGAAAATAGAGCTTTTATCAAAAAGCAGGGGTTTAAATCTTAGCATAAAAAATTGCGATGTTCATTTTCAACGGATAGAGTCTGGAGAACAGTCGGCCAAAATCCGACTAACCATCCCTCAACTTCCTTTGTTAAAACATCATTGGGAGGGCTGTGAAGAATTAGAAGCCAAAGAAAAAAGCCGTGAATGCCTCTTAATTCAACAAGAAAATCTATTCGAAAACCAGGAACGAATGATCAAGCCCTATCCCTATCCTGTAAAGCCAGCCCTGGTTTCTCCCGGTTATCAATACTGGGTGGAGTCTAAAAACTATTCCTGTGGCAATAAATCTAAAACATATGCTTGTGATGTGTACAGAAAAAATGCCTGTAAACAAATCAAATCGACCTGTATTTCTAAAAAAGACGGGAGATGCCAGGTTTATCAGTATGAATTTCTGTGTCGACCATCAAGCACTAAAAATGACAGCATTCCAACAACTGATTTTGATCACGGTATTAAGCCCAGGGAGGTGGATGATTATGGCGCAAAAGATTTTGGCTATACCATGGCACATTACAGTGCGATGAAGGAATTTAATAATACAGGGATGCAAGATGGTTTAGGCGGCATTTCTTCTCCAGAAGACAATCCCCGTATTTTTCATGGCAAAGGTCAGCAGTGCAAAAGAATTTTGGGTCATGGGGTCTTGGATTGTTGCAATTTAGAAGGAATTTTAAGGGGCGTTTTGTCTTGCAGTGCTGCTGAAAAAGAGCTTGCAGTAGCGACCATACGCAATAAGCGTTGTCATTATGTTGGCGAATATTGTGCTAAGAAAGTGCTGGGAAAATGTGTTAAAAGAAAAAAATCTTATTGCTGCTATGGTTCTCATTTGGCAAAAATTATTCAAGAAATAGCCCATGAACAATTAAGCCTCAGCTGGGGAGAGCCTAAATACCTCAACTGCCCCTCTATTTCAGCCTCGGATTTAAGCCGCCTGGATTTTGATACGCCCTCTGCTCAGGCCAAATTAGGAGAATTCATTGATGAATTTAAAGAACAAGCCGCCGTTAAAACAAAAGAGATGAGGGAAAAATTAGAAAGAGATGGGGCTGCTAATTTAGCCGACCCGGGTAGGCACGAAGAAAATGCAAAGGCGCTTTCGGAGAAATTAAAAGCCAAATTTGGCTCAAAGAGCGACCTAAATGTCAAATAAATTATGGATATGTTTAATTTTTCCTGGTTTGGCATTCGCTAATTTTTTCGAAGAACGCGAGAGGGGTTGGTTTTGGTATGAGCGTCAGAAAGGAGAAAAAAATGAACCCATTAAACAAACAAATCTTGATTCAAAACCAAGCTACACCCATCAAATGCAACAAATTAGAGAAAGAATAGATGAAAGTTTGAACAGGGCGATTTTGGAGCCAACGGATTCTAACTTAGTGGAGTTCTTGAAAGAATATCAAAAGGCCGCCAATAAAGCTGAAAAATTTTCAGATCTTTATCAATTGGCCATTCTTAAAAACCCGAAGATATTCCCCTTACAATATTCGAGCAACAACAGTATGTCCTTGCAAGAAAGAAACCATAAGGAAATTTTAAGAAAAACACTTTATAAATTAAGCAAAACACATGGTTTCTTTTTTGTTTTTTCTAGCACTTGTTCTTATTGTCATTCCAGTGCACCAGTTGTGAAAAACTTTTCTAAAGAGTACGACTTAACGGTCATGGGCATCAGTGTTGATGGGGGTACTGTTCGAGAATTTCCAGACGCTATTCACAACAAAAGCTTATTGATAAGGTTAGGTCTAAATTCGGTCCCCGTTCTCTTAGCCTACAATGCACGAACCCAAGAAATTTTGCCTTTAACAAACGGTGAGATCAGTATTCAAAATTTAGAACATTCGGTTTATTTGTATGCGGCCAAAGAGCTAGGGAGTTTAAATTGAAAAAAATAATATGGCTGTTATTCATTAGTTGTCCTGTTTTTGCAGACTTAAAAACAGAAATGCAGAAATTTTTAGGAAATATTGATTCTAATGCAACCCATGCCTCGGCTTATAAAACACAGGCTGCGGGCTTTTATACTGGTGGCAGTCTTTTTATTCGTAGCCCAAACACCAGCTCTCAATTGATTAATATTCAGGCTCCAAAAATAGGGTTTGATTGTGGAGGAATAGATTTGTTTGCTGGTGGGATTGGATTTATCAATAGCAAACATCTGGTGAACAATTTAAGGAATGTTGTTTCGGCTTCAGCGGCCTATGCATTTTCTCTTGGTTTTAAACAAATGTCTCCTCAGTTAATGAATCAGCTGGAAGAAATGCAGGCTTGGGCCAACGAAGCCAATTGGAATAATATTAATTCATGTTATTTAGGAAAGAAAATCGTTGATTCTTCTATTGGGGTGATAGAAGAAAATCGTCTCAATAATTGTATTCAAAAATTAACAGAAGAGCATGGCGAAAAATACTTCGTTGCCCGCGATAAATGTCAGAAAAAAGACAGACGCATTAGCATCAATCAAGATCTAGCTAATTCTCCAGAGGCCGATCGGGCCCTAGATAACATGAACTTCACCTGGAGAGCGATTAATAAGAACAGTTATTTTGCATCGAAACATCCTGATTTTAAATATTTGCTCATGTCCTTGGTGGGAACTTTGATATTCCATAGCTCGCCAGATGGGGCTGTTAACAAAAAAATTTATCCTTCCAAGCTCTATGGAGATAACCTATTAAAAGCAATCCATTCAGGAGGTAGCGTTCAGGTCTATGCCTGTGTTGATGATAGCAAATGTTTAAATTTGAGTGATAAAAATATCAGCATTTCAATCAATGATACCGTTTTTAATATGGTTAAAAAGACATTGGAGTCTATAGAAACTAAAATTGCCCAGGATGAACCGCTTAATGCGGCTGAGCAAGAGTTTTTAAACTCAACCTCTTTGCCAGTGTATAAAATGCTGAATGTCCAATCTGCTTTTAGCAAGGGCATGTCTTTTGTTTTTGTTTCGACCTACGCCGAGATTATTTCTTTAGATATTTTGTATCAATTTATTAACAATTGTGTGAATGATGTGGTCAATACGTTTCAGGCGGAAATGTTGCCAGAAAAAAGTCGTCGTGAATTCATTGAAATGGCCTCTTCCGTAAGGCTCAGGTTGCAGGATCTCAGGCAAATGCAGAACCAAAAAATCAACGCAACCATGGATATGATTGCAAAACTTCAAATGATGGAAAAACAAATTTCATCAACCTTATCTGCAGATGTTTTCAATAGCATGAACTGGTCTAGGGGGCTGTAATGGTTTGGGAAATATACACTTGGGGTGGCGGAGAGGCCTTATATTACATTTTTAATGCGGTGGCTGCATTCTTTTCGTGCGGTTCGGCCCATCAGGTTGGCGCCATGTTGGTTACTCTGGCTGGCTATTTGTCTGCGGCTATTATTTCCTATCAGCTGGCCTTTAAGCAAGACATTAAAATGACCGCCCAATGGGTTTTCACTTATATGCTTTTGTCTATGATACTAATCACGCCAAAAGTAAGCGTCCATATAGAGGATCCCTTGTCCAGGTTCCATAGACGGGTGGATAATGTGCCTTTTTTGTTAGGTACTTTCGCTAGTTTGTCCTCAAGAATAGGGAAGGTTTTAAGCGCCAAAATGGATATGCTTTATTCCCTGCCTGATTCTGCAAAAATAGAAAATGGAATGGCAATGGCCTCCCAGTTGGTGTCTAAATCAACTGCTTTTTCTATCACCGATCCAGATGCCGCCTCCAATATTAGGGAATTCATGCAGCAATGTGTTCTTTTTGATATTGCTCGCGGAAAATATTCTATGCAATCTTTGTTAACGACCAATAATTTGTGGGAATTTTTAAAAGAACATGCTTCAAAATCAAGATCCTTTGCCTATCGAGAAAGGGGAGGAATCTCCAGTGGACGATCAGCCCAAATCCTAAGTTGTACCATGGGGGCTCAAAGGATAGATCGAGATTGGAATGGCATATTAAATCATGCTGTGAATGTTTATGCTCCCAGGTTCTTTTCTGAAAAAAAATTGGACTACAGGGCAGAATTCTTAAAGCATTTGCCAGTGTCTTATTCTTATTTAACTAAGATTAGCCAAGACGCCAATTCTATTCTTCGTCAAAACCTAATGGCTAACGCCATTCAAGAGAGTTTATTGACGTTTAATCAATCAACAGATGCATCGGCAGCAATCACAGGATATGCTACCACCCGGGCTTTAGCCCAGCAAAAGACGGCCTATGAGCTTCAGGGCAGCATGGCAACCTTGATTTTGCCAGTGATGCGCATTGTTATGGAGGCCTTATTTTATGGCATCTTTCCTTTGATTGTCATATTGTGTGCCATGCCCATCGGTTTTGGTGTTTTAAAGAAGTATATTATTGCTTTATTTTATCTTCAGAGTTGGGGCCCGATTTATTCCATCTTAAATTTGATGATTAATTTGTTTGCAAAAACAAAGAGCATAGCCGCTGTTAAGCTAGCCAATGGCAGCTCTGCGCTTTCTTTAGCAACCTTAAACGGACTCAATGAGGCCAATAGCTGGGTGGCTGCTATGGCGGGCTATGCAACCATGTCCGTGCCATTTCTAGCTTATGGGCTATTTAATTATGGCGCTGGAGCCTTGAGTCAATTATCAGCCCATTTTGGGAGCATTAGTCAGTCGGCAGCAAGCCATGGGGCAGAGGAGGCCACAACAGGCAATTATAGCCTGGGCAATACCAACTTTGATAATCATAGTCAACACAACACCTCTGGTTTTAAATATGACACGAACATGCTTGTTGCCAGCGGAAAAAATAGCTTCCAAATGCATGATGGTGGAAATATTAGCACCAGCCCTTCTGGAGAGGTTATTTTTGACCGAAGCAATGCAATCTCTAGACTTGGCGCAGACATTAACATGAGCGGATCCATTGCCAATTCTTTTTCAGAATCTGCAGAAAATGCACATCGTATGGGAGAAAGCAATACAATACAGGCCTCGGATTCTCTAGCTGCCGCCTTTACTAAGGCAGATGAGTTTAGAAATCAAATCTCGCACGACGTTGGTTCAGATACCAGTTTTGTTAACAGACAAGAGGCTCAGCAATCTAAACAGCTCACCGAAGCTATCGACAAAATGAAAGAATACTCGAAATCTAAAAATCTGTCAGTTGAAGAAGGTTTTAGGTTGTTTGCTGGAATCTCGACGCCTGGATTTTCACCGGTAAAAGCGGGAGCAGAAGGGAGTTTAAGTACCAATTTAAGAGAAGATCAACGAGAAGCCTTACAGTATGCTCAAAAACATGGAATTTTGGATCAAATACAAAACGTGGTTTCCAATTCTAAGTCTGCACAATTCAGAACAGGAGATAGCGTGGCCGATCAAACCATGAATAGCATCAACAGCAATCTTCAAAAAGCACATTCATTTTCTGAAGCGGCACAACTGAACTATTCTCAAGAAGATCAATACAGGCAGTCAGAACAGTATTATAGGAACCAAGGGGCTGCATTTAACCAGAATATCTCTCAAGAAATAGCCAAGGAGCTCTATTCCGAGTACGGCAATCAAGCTTATGAAATATTATCGGATGAACAAAAATTAAAAGGTTATCTGAATGCAACAATCTCTTCTAGAGCTGGTAATTTTAAATCGGGTACGAGTCCATCAACGATTCAAGACAGTTATGCAACAAAATCACAGTCATTTTCTCAAGCAGATGATTCTGTATTAAATAGAAAATCAAATTATTTTAAATCTGAGGTTCAAAATCAATCGCAATCCTCACTCAAAGATGCAGGCGTTAGTGTTGATGCCAAAAATACAGTCAATACAGGAATGCAAAACATGAACGAAAAAATAAACCAAGGTTCAGATCCTTTAAGAAAGGAATCTGTGGAAAAAATATCCAATCGAGAAGGCTTAACAAGCAAACTTGTTCATGTCAAAGAGGACTGAAGTAAAAAACAGCCCGAACAATTTAAAAAATTTTTAATATCCATAACGGGGGAATCATGAGAACAGAGAAAGTATTGGCTTTAAAAAAGATTTGGGATACGTACGTGTACAGACCTAAATCTCCTAAAAGCTTGTTGGGTGCTTGTTTTAATGGAATGAGCGTTCGACAAAAAATTTCCTCAATTTAATGTTTAACAGATGCGGCTAATATTATTGTTTGTAATTTTTTTTATGGGGCTTGCTCAGGCAGCCCCTATTTTCAGAAAAAGTCTTTTGGATTCAGAATTTGATTTTTTTGATTCCATTAAAAATAATGACTTTGAAAAAACAACAAAAATGATAGAAAATGGACATCCAATTGATCGAGTCCTATTAAAAGATAATCTCCAAACCTCACCTTTATATTTGGCCGCATATTATGGTGATTCTGAACTGGTCAAATTTTTGTTAAAACATGGTGCAGACCCTAATAAAATTGATGAATACTTTAAGGAAACTCCATTAATAACTGCGGTTAAAAAAAGAAAAAAGGACATCATTAAGATTTTAATAGAAAATAAAGCTAATATTCATTTAAATATGGATAAGAATAAGAACAATAACGCCTTATACATTGCAACATCAATGAATGATTTAGACATGGTTAAATATTTAGTGGACTTAGGTTATGACTTAAATACAACTCTTAACCAAAAAGATTGGAGTCCATTAGATATTGCCATTATGGGAGATTATAAGGATATTTTTGAGTTTTTTTTATCTAAAAAAGCATTTTTTAATCATCAACTAGAGGGCGAAGGAAATTCCCTGAATGTAGCTTTGACGATGTATGCGAAAGATATGGCTTTAGCTCTCATCGAAAAAGGAATAAATCTTAATATAAAAGCTAAAGAGAAAGACGATCATCCTCCGATTTATATGGCTTTGCTTTTGCAGGATTTTGATATTGTTAAGAAATTAGTCGCGCATGGTGCTGATTTTAAAAATTTTAGGAAGCGCATAACAAGAACAGATGGGGGCTTTCATGAAGAAAAATGTATTTCTGTTCTAAATTATTCTATTGGGTTAAGAAAGAATAAGGAAGATTCCGAAATTTTAAAATTTCTTTTAGAATCTGGCGCCAATCCAAACCCACCCAGTGATATTAAATGCGCTTCACCATTAAGCTATATTGTTTTTAAAAAGAGGCCAGATATGGTCGATATTTTATTGAAACATGGTGCCAACCCTTATCATGAAGATGAAGGAGGAAAAAACTCATTTGAGTACGCAAGATTACAAAGAAACACAGAAATTATCAAACTCTTAGAGGATTGGAAAAGGAAATGATCCAAGATTTTACACGCGGCAGCCAGATTAGCATGCACTCTGTTCGAATGTTTATTCAAGCGATAAAGTATACGGGTCTGTTAATTGTTCTGCTGTTCGGATTAACATTCATAGTGGCTTTTTTTAAAAAAACGAACTCCTATGATCGCTATATCTTAAAGGAATACATTTTTGCTCAGATAGACACTGTTCTCTCAGGCGAGAAATCGACAACT
>JBJSZW010000005.1:0-7321 GCA_046090565.1 Gammaproteobacteria bacterium | reverse complement strand
CAAAAACTGAATTAAGATTATAAACTAAAAAACACTTTTAATTATGGCTGAATTTTGTTCGCTATGGAGAATTTTTATTGCCCACAAATTAGACAGTAATGTTTTGACGTGAGGTTTACTGGACGCTTACCAGGGTGTGCAACCGGCATCGGAAGACTCTAGCGTCGATCTCACGCTGCTAAAAGCCTTGGTGAAAGCCCATTTATGGCAACGTCAATTAAAATCCGGCAAGTGCAGTGGCATGAAAGAATTATGTGAGCGCTACGATGTCACCGCCAAGTACGTCCAGCTGATCTTGCGTTTAAATTTTTTAGCACCGAAATTAAAAGAGGCCATTTTATTTGGTGAGCAGCCAAGGCATTTAAAATTATCTGACTTGATGAATAACGTACCGGTGCTTTGGTCCGAACAACAAGAGGTGTTTGGGCTGAAAGTGTTGGAACAAGAAACGTAATCAGTATTATTTACGTGTACGCAAAGTCAATATGCGTTACATACTGCTATCAGTTCCTTCAACATCTCACTGAGTCTTCCGCGTTGAAATGATAATAATTGCTCTTGACCACATGCATGAATTAATCTGTCGTGGGCTAATAGCCCGTAAACAAACCACAATACATTGGCTATCTCTAAAGCATCGGCCACATTTTTTTCCGATTCATACTTCATGTAATTTTTGAGGCAGGCATGCTTGATCTGAAGATAGTCGTGATCATCTTCTGTGAGCGCATAATGTTTTCTGACTTGGTATAAACAATTCAGCAGAGAAAAAAATGGATGTGAGATGGAAATTTCACCCAAATCAATGATAGTGATATTTTGCGAGTTATCGCTTATCAGCGTGTTGTTGTCATTAAAATCAGGCTGGACGATGGTTTGTTTAATGGCATAGTCAGCTAATTTTTCGCATAAATCAGTTATCTTTGGATGCAGCTTTTCTAATTCGTTCACCTCAAATTCAGACAACCCATCAGCCATCAACAGATCTTTTTGTAAAATCGCTTGGCCGTATAAATCAGGTATCTTGTTTAAGCGCCAGTCGGGAACACCGATATCAATAAAAGCATCGACATAATCTGCAACCGTTATTTGAAGAGCGGTAAATTGTTCGATTGCCTTGCAAAGCAAATCAGTATCAAATTTCTTTTTTAAAATACTGCGCAATGATGTACCGGCATCTTTCATCAAAAAGCAATGTAACTCAGGATTGTGTGCAATAACGGTAGGCACCGGCGCACGAAATTGGTCATGCAAAAGTTGAATAATTTTAGACTCCAAAGCAATAAGCGCTGGGGTATGTTTGAGGTAAACAAATTCACTTCCTGTTTGAATAGCCATCACACTCGACCAAGGAGTTTTTAAAATGATTTTACTACCAGCAAAAGCCTTGTCATCGGTGATTTTCAGAATTTCTTTAGCCCAAGAAATTATTTCAGCATCGATCTTATTATTATCTGCATGCACCCAAAACACCTCTAGAGGAGGTAAAGTAGCAATGTTAGTTACAGCATAAATATAATTTTTTTCTGCTTTATCGGATACACAATCCATTGGGTCACGATCCTTTATGCCAACTTTATTAAAATATAATCTTTTTGCAACAGCTATACTCTTTTCATTCTGAGTTTGCATAGAAATAATTACCGTTTTGGCATGTAGTGCTTCTAGGGCATAACGAGTTAAGGCATTGGCACTCTCTGTGACAAGACCATTGCCTTGATAATCAATATCACACCAATAACCTACTTCATATAGCCCCTCACATAGATTACAGCGATCGTTATATCCAACTGCTCCAATAATTTTTTGATCTTTTTTATGAACCATCACCATAGGAAAATCAGAAACAATTCTTGATGCCCAAGAAAAAACACCACGTTGAACAAACTCTTTAGTTGAATTAAGGCTTGGTTCTTTTGCCCATGCCTGAGATTTTCGTAATAGTTCAAGCGAATTTAGTATAGATTCGTATAGAAAAATTTCATCGCCAAGTTGTACTGGGCGGATTATTAGACGAGGCGTTTCTATATGCTTAAGTGAATAGATTTTTTCATCTGACTTACTCATTAAAAATAATCTCCATTAAGTTCAAATTGCCTCAGTGCCCTAGTAGCCAACATAAGGGCGTCATTTAATTTATCGTTAGCCATTCTTTTTTGCTATCCAAACAAGATGTTGATCTTGATCACTTTCTTTTAAAAGGATTTCAAAGCCATATTTTTTAAGATGCTGTTCGTAAACTGCAGGATCGAGACTGTAAAAATGAAGTTCTTGGTTAAGCATATTGCTATCAGTTCCTTCAAATTCACTGTCACCACTTGTAAATTCAAGTATTCCACCTGGTTTCAGCCACTCAGCAAAACGGGCAATCATAAGCTCATGATCTGATTTTGGTAGATGAAAAAGACACCACCACTCGATAATAGCATCAACAGTTTCATTGAATTCAATAGTGCGAACATCACCATATAGGCCGCGCATTTTCGGGCATTTATTTTTAGCGATGTTTAGCAATTCTTGTGACCCATCAATGCCGGTGACAGAGAAATTTTTCTCAATAAAATAATTGGCGATAGGAAACCCAGATCCGCAACCAATATCAAGGATGTGAGATTTTTCAGGAATGTAATTTATTAATGCATCGAGATATTTTTGCTCAGTATTAAAAGAATTCCGCATTTTAGCAAAACCCTCTGCAATGTTATCGTAAGATTTTCCTTGGTTATTCATTGTTGGGCTCCTAAAATTTCATAATATTTTTTTCATGAAATAGCGTTTGTTTCCAGCAGGGCAATGCTCGAGAACACCGAAAATCTCATAGCCGTGCTTTAAATAGAAATCTTTAGCTTGGTGATTAAATGTATCTAAATGGCTCATCTTGGACCCCATAGCCCTAGCATCAGCTTCAGCTTGATTAAGTAATAAAGCGCCTAATCCTTTGAGCCTATGATTTTCATCCACAAAAAGCACGTTAATAGCCAAGCATTCACCTAGATAAAAACAAGTTCTAATGCCAGCAATAATTAATCCGTTTTCTTTGATAACATAATCTTTCAAAACTTCCGTATCGCCGTGAAATGCAACTTGCTGGGCAACAAAAGCATTGATTTTATCATTGAGCGTTTCTGCTTCTTCGCTTGTAGCAGGAGATAATTCATAAGCGGTATTCATAATTTCTTTCTCATTTTTAAATGATATTTTGTTGTTCATAGGGGATCTTTCCATTTTGTTGATTCAAAAAACGCAATAGTGCTTTCGGTGCATTTTAGGATCCATGGTCTCAATTTTGGATTATCCTTTTTTAGCTCCACCCAGCCTAAGGTATGGAGTTTTAGGGCAAGCATAAAATAGGGGCTCATATCAATATCCATTTGCGTTAATGGCATGTATTCTGAATACCCTAAAAATAAAGCCTCTTTTAATTCGTTGAAATTTTTTCCTTGATCTTCTTCCAAATGTTCAAATGCAATTAGTGGTGTCGCTAAATCAACCCCATATAATCCAGTGCCACAATCATCAAAATCAATTGCTCCATACTGGTTGTTTTTTATAATTATGTTATTTGGATTGAGATCGCCATGTATTAATCCAAATTTATCAGGATATGATGCTTGATATCCCTTTAATTTTTCATGTGCGAAAGTTTTAGCGGATGTAATGATTTTTTGCTGTTCATGAGATATATCAGAAAGACGCTCTACATTTTTGCATCTTGCTTTTTTTGTTCCCACCAATGCATCTGCATCCCAATAATCGCAACGGTGTTTAATCTGCAAATTTTTCCCATTCGCTTGCAACTGGGCCATTAAAACCCCTAAGTTGTAGGCGTATTTTTTATTAATTCCTTTCCATAAAAATTTCCCATCTAACCATTCCAACATATCGCAATATCTAAACCCCGATATTCCTGTATGTGTTTGTTTGACAAGATATTTTTGTTCATGACTGTAAATGGGTTTGGGTACCGGTATATTCGTTGTCTCTAAAATATTAAGCCATTTAAATTCTTCGAGAATGGCATCTTCGGTATTGTAATCAACCGGATGTATTCGTAAACAGTATTTTTTATCTTGTGTGTCTGTAACTCGAAATATTGCGTTAGCATTATGCCGTATGAAAGTAAGGGTTTTAACCTTAATCGGGAATTTCTTAACAACATCTGTTGCAAGCTCCCTAAGTCTTACAACTTGCGTTAGGTATGAAGCTTGCTCAAATGGTATTATTGCAGAAGTCATATAATACCTGCTGTTTGATTAGTGACACCCCAATTCATAATACCTTCCTAAGAAAAATTCTTGAATGTTCACGCCAGTATTTTTTTATCTCGCCCATAGGTTTATAGCCATTCTTCAAATAAAAACCCTCGGCTTGAAAGTCCCATGTATCCAGTGTCGAAAAAACACAGCCATTTTTTATTGCCTCAAGTTCCGCTGCATTTATTAATTTTGTACCGTAACCTTGGTTCCTGAGCTTTTGGTCAACCCATAATGTTTCCAGATAGACTGATTCACTATCAAATTGTGCTTGTATGCCGCCGAGAATTTCTCCCGAGTCATTTTTCAAAAATACTGAAAATTCTTTGTCTCTTGTCGTATTCATTTTACGCTCATAATCGGTTACGAGACCTTCCCTAACAGCATCATTATCAGCCTGACTGGGGTTATGATCTACAACGACTTTTAATGAATCAGTTTGATCATATTTTTTATATTTCAAAGCCTTCTTCATATAATAGCGCTCATGGCCTTGGGGACAGTCTGCTAAAACACCAAAAATCTCATAGCCATGCTTTAGGTAAAAATCTTTAGCTTGAAAATCAAAGGTATCAAGATGGGCAAGCTTTGCCCCAAGTTTCTTTGCCTCATTTTCTACATGACTGAGTAGTTTACTACCCAGGCCATTCTTATAATGTTTTTCGTCTACAGCTAAAATATCTACAAATAGCATACCCCAACAATACATCACAGAAGTAATACCTGCGATAATTACACCACTCTCATCTTTTATACAAAAATTTAAATTTATAAAAGGTTGTTCCTGGATGAAGGGTACTTTGCTGTTATTGTATGATGTGATTTTATCTTCTATAACACTAAGTTCATGTGGCTGGACTTTAACAACATGAAATGGCCCAAGATTAAATGATCTGATCCAATCTGTTAGCTGTCCTGCAACCTCATGCAAAGCAAGTTCTGTTGTATCGAGGATTTTTACATTTGCAACTTCTTCATAGTTTTTAAGGGAAGATAATTTGCCAAAGTCCATGTTACTTGCAGCATCTTCTCGGATAACATGTGGCACCCACTGCGGATCTTGGTGATGCATGCGAAGCCAAGCGGACCAATTCAGCATGTTTTGATCAGCGCCATAGGTGTTGCGCTTTTTGAGGCGCTTAATACGCTCAAAATCGCTAACATCTAAAAGACAGAAGTTGATTTTATCTATTTGTGTAGGTGAAGGGCAGCTAAGAATTTCGCCTAAAACAATTTGGCCAAGCAAGCAGGCATCTTTTCCATCACTCAGTAATTTCTGTAACCACTTCTCAGTCGATTCTTGGCGCCATTTTTTATTTGCACCTTCAGGCACAACAATATCATCAAAATCATAAACGGCGATACCATCTCCCAACAGTTCTTTTAAATGAGGCATCACAGCCGTTTTTCCGCTGCCACTGGCGCCGCCTATAAAATATAGTTTAGTCATTATTTACCTTTACTAACGTATCAATGTCATCAGCGCCGTCTTGAGAGTGAATGTTTATTTGTTTTTTATCCTGTAAATATTCAATCTCAATGGCTTCCTCTAGAACGAAGAAACGTTGACTATTTCTCAAGTACAGTCTTTTTTTGGTCTTCGAATTAGGGTCATATAGAAACAGAGTATTTTCTTTGCTTATAATATCGAGACTGAATTCTTTATTTTTATATGTTCCCAAAATATCTGGATAATCACCCAATGAATATTTTACTGATTCTTTTGTTACTTTTTTAAAGCCAGGCATGTTGTAGGTATCGGCAATTCCATTGGTAATTTCATCCATAAAATTAAATGCATGATCTCTGTTTATCATAATAACAAAGCCTTTTTTTAATTTTGGATAAGCAACCATTCTTGCAATAAAGCCTTCATTGACACCATCATGGCCAAAAGAAAAGTCCTCTTTGTTTCCGTCTAAAAACACTCCAAGACCGCAATAATCCTTTTTAAATTCTTTAGCGTGCACTTGCTTTTTAAACATTTCGTCTTGGATTTTTTTATTTATTGGGTAATCAGTGCTACCTTCAGATATTTTGAGCATTGCAATTAGGAATTTAGCCAAATCTGTGGGAGTGGTCCATAAAGCAGCAGCACCTTTTTCAGGATACGCATGCCATTTGCCATCAATCACATTACCATTTAGATCGTGTCCCGCTGTAGCTTTATATTGGAGTTCTTTTGGTAAAGGCTGCTTAAAGGTGCTTGCTTTCATATCCAATGGCTTTAATACATTTTTTTCCATCCATGTCGCATAGTCTTCACCAGTTATATCCTCTAAAACAATCTGTGATACAGTCGTGCCCCCCCCAGAATATTGAAACTGCTCGCCTGGCTTATGTATGACTTCAACGGGCTTTGTATTTGCTGACTTGGGATCACCATTCAATACATCTATTATAGATGGAAGTTTCTTATTGATTTCATAGCCAGGAAAGCCATGAACGCTGAGTCCAGCGCTATGAGAAAGAATTTGTCTTAAAGTTATTTTATCGGTTTCTTTATAGTTTTGATTATGCTTAATTTTCGATCGTTTTAAATACTTGTTTACATCTTCATCAAGATTAACTTTCCCTTGCTGTACTAGAGTTAAGATCCCAAAAGCATTAAGTGTTTTGCTGATAGATCCGGCTTGAAATAATGTATTTTGATCAACATCTTTTCCAAATGCTTTTACAAAGTCGATAGAAGAATCTTTGATAACAGCAATGCTAACAGCTGGCACATTATAATGCCGCATTCTTTCTTCTAAATTCATAGTTTGAGATTTTTCTGAAATAACAACAGGGCCTCTTAAACCATTTTCAATATTAGTTGTTTGATCATTTGAACAACCGCTCATCATAAATAATACCACCGTTGCAAATATAATGTTCTTTGGAAAAGTAAGCGATCTAAACATACAGCCTCCACCATGCATTTTTGATTAATGGAGCGTTCATAGGCTGCTCCTATCTTTTGATTCAAATGTGTAAATAATCCAGTCCTCTTCTTTAATCGTTGCTTCAGTTTTAGCAGGGGCTACTAAAGTAAAATTTTTAATGGCCCGTAACCAAAATGAACAGGC
>JBJSZW010000004.1:0-4390 GCA_046090565.1 Gammaproteobacteria bacterium | reverse complement strand
AGAGATGAACTTAAGCAATATGAGATGAGTCAAAAGTTTTCTCCTGATCAATATGACTTTATGCGCTATTTTATTGGGGATGTCCGTGACTATAGCAGATTAGAGATGGCTCTTCGTGGTGTTGATATCGTCATTCACGCTGCTGCCTTAAAACATGTCCCTATTGCCGAATATAACCCCTATGAATGTATCCATACGAACGTTATTGGTGCTGAAAATATCGTAAGAGCAAGCTTAAAAAATGGTGTTAAGCAGGTCCTTGCTCTTTCAACTGATAAAGCTGTTAGCCCTATCAATCTTTATGGAGCAAGTAAACTTGCAGCAGAAAAGATTTTTGTAGCGGCAAACAATATTCGCGGTGAAGACCCAACTGTTTTTTCTGTAGTACGATATGGGAATGTTGTGGGGTCCAGAGGAAGTGTCGTTCCTTTTTTCAAAAAACTAATCAATGAAGGGGTGGATTCTCTCCCCATTACTGACAAAGAAATGACGCGTTTTTGGATTACTCTGGATCAAGGTGTCGATTTTGTCTTATCTAACCTTGCATTAATGGAGGGGGGGGAAATTTTTGTTCCTAAAATTCCAAGCATGAAAATTATTGATCTTGCTCAAGCAATGAAGCCTGAGATTAAAACTCATATTATTGGAATGAGGCCTGGAGAAAAGCTTCATGAATGGATGTTAACATCGGATGAGTCTTTAAATACAGTTGAGACCGAAGACCGCTATGTTTTGCTTCCTTCTTTCCTCAAAGAATGGCACGCAAGCGTTTCCCACAAAAAACTCAATGAAAGAATGGTTTATTCAAGTGAGACAAATACAGAATGGCTTACCCATGAACAACTCAAAACGATGATTGCCTAAGATGATTCCTTACGGAAGACATTGTATAGATCAGGCTGATATAGAAGCAGTTATTGATGTTTTAAGAAGTGATTGGCTGACATGTGGTCCTGTTATTGACCATTTTGAAAAAACACTTTCAGAAACGGTTGGTGCAAAGTATACCGTTGCCTGTTCTAATGGGACGACAGCATTACATTTAGCTCTCTTGGTATTGGATATTACGAAAAATGATGTTGTTCTGGTTCCTGCTATAACTTTTTTGGCTTCAGCAAACGCAGCGCGTTATGTGGGTGCGGATGTTGTGTTTGTTGATGTTGATCCCACAACAGGTTTAATGACTGCGCAAACACTTGAAGATGCTATTCTTAAAAACAAGGACAAAAACCTGAAGGCAGTTATTAATGTACATCTTGCAGGGCAATGTGAGGATTTAGACGAAATTTGTAAGGTTGCACGCAACTATGGTCTTTTCATTATCGAAGACGCAGCACACGCTATTGGAACCCACTATATTTCTAAAGAAGGTAGCTCATATCCCATAGGTTCTAATGCTTATTGTGACCTTACGACGTTTTCTTTTCATCCTGTTAAAACGATTGCAATGGGTGAAGGTGGTGCTATTACCACCAATGATCCCTCCCTTGCTCAAAAATTAAAAATCTTCAGAAGCCATGGCATGCTTCGAGAAGCGAGTCAGTGGATTAATAAGAATGAAGAAACAGGTCCATGGTATTATGAAATGCATGATCTTGGTTATAACTACAGAGTGAGCGATATCAATTGCGCACTCGGTTTAAGCCAGCTGCATAAACTTGAGAATTTTAAACAAAGTCGAGCACAATTAGTTCAGAAATATGATGAATTGTTTAAAGAAACAAAAAATCTCATTCCTTTGCGTAAAGTATATTCTTCCGACACATCCTGGCATTTATATGTATTGTTGATAGATTTCCATAATTTTGGTGTTACACGCAGAAATTTGATGAGATATTTAAAAGAGCAAGGAATTGGCACTCAAGTTCATTATATCCCTTTTTATAAGCAGCCTTATTATCAAAAACTTTATGGGGAAACGAGTTTGCCAGGGGCAGAAGAGTATTACTCAAAGTGTTTGAGTTTGCCTTTGTATGTTGGATTAACCTTTGAACATCAAGAAATAATAATTAATTCTTTTCCAAAATGATGATTGATAAAATAATTCTTGGTACTGCAAACTTTGTCAAACCTTATGGCATATTATCTAATGGTGCTGTCTTTAGTCAAGATCAAGCTTCTAGTATTCTCTCCTATGCATACCATAATGGAGTCTGTATCCTTGATACCGCGCTTGGCTATGGAAATATCACACAAAAAGTAGATTTGGATCTTTTGAAAAGTTTCAAAATTATTACAAAAATCAGTGTATTAGAGGATGAACAAAAACTTTTAGAAGAAATGAAAATTTATAAGGGGCTTAATATATACGGTGTTCTGATTCATGACCCGCACAATTTAATGTTAGTTAAAGCTTCTACTTTGCGCTCAAATCTGAAGCTCATTCAATCTGAATACTCCATAAAAAAAATAGGTGTCTCTGCTTATGACCTATTAGACATAGAAAAATTTCAAGAAATTTGTACCCCTGATATTGTTCAAATTCCTCTAAATCCATTAAGCCAAACATTCAATTGTCAAGAATTTATTGAGTACGTTAAAGCATATGAAATAGAAGTTCATGCTCGAAGTTTATTTTTACAAGGGCTGTTACTTTTAGATCAACTTCCTGAAAAATTAGCAGCATTGTATGAGGCATGGTCTTCAGTGCAGGATGTTTTAAAGCAATATCCTTCTCCCTTGCATGGGCTATTAACGTGGGCATTAGCACAAAATTGGGTGGATAACTGGGTCCTGGGCACATCATCAATGCAGGAGTTACAAGCGATTATAAAAAACCTTCCTTCCAAGAAAAATAAGAATGAACACCCTATTTTTCAAATCAACCAAAATCCATTGGCTGACCCAAGAAACTGGTAACATAAAATGAAGAAAATTGTACTTATTCAAGCACGAATGGGGTCAAAAAGATTTCCGGGAAAAGTTCTTGCACTATTAAGTGAAAAACCCGTTTTACAGTGGGTTGTAAAAGCAGCTTCTCGCATTTCAACGATAGATAAAGTGGTTGTAGTGACCTCTATTGAGTCATCAGATCAGCCGATCGTGGATTGGTGTGAGAAGCATCAAGTAAATGTTTTTCGAGGCAGTGAAGAAGACGTTCTTGATCGATTCTACCAAGCTGCTTTATTGAATAAGGCTGATATAGTCATGCGGATTACAGCGGACTGTCCTTTATTGGACCCCTATATTGCTTCTGAAGTTTTAACATTGGTTTCATCCAACCAATCAGACTATGCTTCCAATGTTTTTCCCGCAACATGGCCAGATGGTCTTGATTGTGAAGCATTTACTTTTAATTGCTTAAAAGACGCTCACCAAAATGCAAAAAGATCAAGTGATCGAGAGCATGTAACACCCTATATTCGTAATAATCAGTCGCGCTATCGATTAGCAAATGTATCATCTCCCATAAAAGATCTTCATAAACACCGATGGACTATTGATACTCCTGATGATTTGGCATTTATAGAAAAAATAGTTTCGCTTGCACCGCTTAATCCGACAACATTTGATTATCTTGACGTGCTTCAAAACAATCATTCCCTTGCCCAACCTACAATTAAACGCAATGAGGGCTTTGAGAAGTCCCTCAAAGAAGAAACCTTCTTATGCACGAATTTTGAGCAATCACAGCAATTATTAAATCGCTCATTAAAAACGATTCCTCTAGGATCTCAGACTTTTAGCAAGTCCTATATACAACATCCCTTAAATCATGCTCCCCTCTTCCTCACTCATGGCATGGGGGCCAAGGTGTGGGATGTCGATGGAAATGAGTATATTGATCTTGTGAGTGGCTTATTACCTATTATACTAGGATATAATGATATTGACGTTAACAATGCTGTAGCAACTCAACTTCAAAAAGGTATCTCTTTTAGCCTTGCAACAGAATTAGAAATTGAGCTCGCAGAACTTTTATGTGGGCTCATTCCTTCTGCAGAAAAAGTGCGGTTTGCAAAAAATGGTACAGATGTAACTTCTGCAGCCGTTCGAATTGCGCGTGCTTATACAGGTCGTGATAAGGTTATTGTCTGTGGTTATCATGGATGGCAAGATTGGTATATTGGCACGACAACACGAAACAAGGGCGTTCCGAAAGTAATTTCAGATCTTAGCGTTTCCGTTCCTTACAATGATTTAAGCTACATAGAAAGCCTTTTAAAAACTGAGGAGTATGCAGGGATTATTATGGAACCCTGCAGCATCTCTCTCCCTCATAAGGGATATTTAGAAAATGTAAAAAGCTTGTGCGAAAAACATAATAGCCTTTTAATATTTGACGAAGTTGTCACAGGGTTTCGGATGGCTATGGGGGGAGCTCAAGAGTATTTTGGGGTTACCCCCCATCTATCATGCTTTGGAAAAGCAATGGGCAATGGTATGCCTA
>JBJSZW010000003.1:0-7922 GCA_046090565.1 Gammaproteobacteria bacterium | reverse complement strand
CCCTATTCGAACAGCTTAATTTAAACCCCCTATTGAAAGCACAAATGCTCGATCTTTCCGGCGGTGAATTACAGCGCGTTTTGATTGCGCAAGCCATTCTACAAAAGCCCCAATTATTGGTCCTAGATGAACCCCTGCAGGGGGTTGATTTCATGGGCCAAAATATATTTTACGATCTGATTCAATCTCTCAAAGAAACCTATCAACTCAGTATTTTGCTGGTTTCTCACGATATTCACCTCATCATGGCGAAAACCGATCAAGTCTTATGCTTGAATCAACACATTTGCTGTATGGGAAGTCCGGACAAAATCCAAAATAACCCAGAATTTCTGAATTTATTTGGCTTAAAAGACACTGCCAATTTAGGGTTCTATACCCACCACCATAATCATCATCACGATTGGTAATTTTAGCGCTTAAGAGAATACACATGCCAGAATTTCTAGAAAATTTATTGATCTTAGGCCCTAGCCTAAGCTTAGGCTTTTTACTAAGCACCTTAGCCGGCCCCCTAGGCTGCCTCATGGTTTGGCGCAATTTAAGCTACTTTGGGGATTGCTTGGCTCATACCGCTCTCTTAGGCTTGGGCATGGCCTTATTATTATCGATTTCTACAACCTGGGGTTTGTTGCTGATTTGTGTTTTAGTTGGCATTGCTACTTTTTTAATTGCTGAACAAAAACTCATCAGCAACGACACGGTATTAAATATTATTTCACAGATCTTATTCAGTACTGGCCTTATCAGTATTTATCACAATCCCAATATCAAATTCGACATGCAGGCCATTTTATTTGGCGATATCCTAAGCATTACCTGGCAAGATGTCCAAATCTATGCCTTCATTACTGTAGCGCTCGGCCTAGGGCTTAAGCTGATTTGGCAGAAAATGCTGCAAATTATCCTGTCCGAAGATTTGGCACAAATTGCTCAAACCCGTATTCAAATCTATAAATTTAGCTTTCAAATTTTATTGGCCGTTTTCTATGCGGTATCTATAAAGCTCATTGGGGGCTTGCTAAGTACTGCTTTGCTGGTTATCCCCACCGTTGCTGCCAAACTTATTTCAAAACATCCCCGTCAAATGGCCCTATTTTCAAGCTTAATTTGCTTTTTCAGTATTTTAGGTGGCCTAGTATTTTCCCTTTATTATGACTACCCTTCCGGACCCTGCGTTGTTCTAGCCTCCGCCTGCTTTTTACTTATTTTATTTGCCAAAATTCGAATCTTCCCTAATAATTTAATTTAAATCTATAGAATCTATTTATATACAAAAAAACAAAATCAAGGATGATTTTAAATGTTGAAACTAGTTTCTGCCCTAGGCATTGCTGCCACAGCCTTCTCTGTTACCCATGCTCAAGCCCTACCCAACCCCAGCATTGGTATTGATGGGCAAATCACCCGGCATCATTGGGAAAAAGAATTCGGCGATAAAATATTCAGAAAACAAGTCCCTACCACTAATTTGCAGCTGGGCTTTGATTTTAATCCCTATTGGGGGATTGAATTTGGCTATGAAGTCAGCCCTGGGAAGCGCAAGATTACAAGATTAGATTCAGGGACCATACTAGGCGACCCACTTACTCTTACCCCAGAATATTTTTGGAGTTCTATCAAAAGCCGAGGTTACTCCGTTGCTGCAAAAACCCAATATCCATTAACAGATGATTCCAAATTTTTCTTAAAGCTAGGCTTAATTCATTCACATATCACTCATGAAATGAGGCAGATTGAAGATCGGGATGTTGCATATAATTTCATCTCCAGCCATCGAATTTATCATGCCCACCGTGTAATAATGAAACATAGCCTCGGGTACCAACACAATATCAATGACTCTTTTGGGTGGCGAATGGGGGTTAATTGGTACAACCATGGTAAATTCAAAAAAATACCTGAAAAACGGCGACTAGGACGTGGATTACTCGTTAGTATGCACGATAGTGTCGGGTTTTTCTTCGGTTTTTATGCCCTAGGCTCTTAAGAATTTAACGATCACCACCACGTTTACCTTTTTGAATGAGCGCTTTCAAACGCTCCACCTCTGCAGCATCCACGCCGTGCAAGCGTCTTTCTTCTGCCAATTCTTTCGCTAATCGATCCCTTTCTGCAACATCCACGGCATGTAATCTTCTTTCATCAAGCAAATCTCTGTTGGCTTGATCTCTTTGAGCCTGCATCGCATCTCTGGCCCGAGCAGCAGCATCACGTTCCGTTTGCATCAAATCTCTTGCCCGCATCATATTGTCACGTTCCCCCGCTAGAGCCGCAATCCTTGCTTCACGAGCAGCCAAGGCCGTTCTATGATCAGCCGTTTCTCTTCTCAAGGCATCTTGGGCCTGATTCAAGCTGGTTTGTAATTCAGCAATTCTTCTAGTATCCCGTGCTTGATCCGTCCTGTGACTGAATTTTTCTGCATCCAAAGTGGCTTTTAGTTTATCGGCCATTTCCTGCAAATGCCTCATATTTGCCTGAGCACTAGCTTCTGCTGTTCGATGTCTTTCTGTTTCTTTTTTCAAAGCCTCAAGCAATGCTTTTCTTTTTGCTTCACTCGCAATATTTTCGCCCTTTATACCATCTAATTCGTTTCGTATTCTGTCAATTTCTATTTTTGAATCACCCGCATCTCTTCCGTGTTGATCTTTTTCCCTCTTTAATGCTCTTTCAACGCTACTTAGGCTATCCTCTAAAGTCTTTATTTTTAATCGATTTTCTTCTTCGGCTATTTTTCTTTCTGCCAATGCGCTATCCAATGCATTTTTGGCTTCTATTGCGGTTTTTCTAAATCTTTCAAGAGCATCAATAGCCGAACGTAATTCTTTTTGGTGTGCCTCTGTTTGATCTCTAATCTCTGATTCTTTTCTAGATAATTTTAACTCTATGTCGGCTATTTTTTGATCTTTTGTTCTTGATTGACCTTGTAAATCTATTACCTGACTTTCAAATCTGCGTTTACTATCCGCCAGTAAAGACCCCACTTTTGAGCGTTCCGTTTTTTCAGCATTTAGCTCGGTACGCAGCTGTTCCTCGATTCTTCTTTCTCTTTCTACTGCGGCAGTATTATCTTGTACATGCCTTAAACGTTCTTGTTCTAATTCCGATGTTAAAGTGGCATTACTAGAACGCAAATCAGCCATTTCTTTTCGCATGTTTTCTAATTCTGCTTGTAGCCTATCTGTTACCCTATCATTCCGCGTATTTTTTTCCTTTTCTTGATCTAAAAGCAATTTTAAACTGCTATTACTACGTTGCAAATCAACCTTATCTGCTTGCATTTCCTCTATCGTTTGTTGCATACCGCCCATTTCAAGGCTATGATCCTTTTTGGTTCTTTCTAACTCTTCTCTTGCCCCTTCTCTCATTCTTTGAATTTCTGTACTATGCCTTAATTCCTCTGTTCTCAAAGCAGTTTCTAAACGCTCAGTTGTTGCATGCATTTCGCGCTTATGTTTTGCTTGTTCTTCATCACTTTTTCTAATTAAAGCCTGTTCCCGATCTTGGGATAAACTTAATTCACGAGACAATCTGTTGTTTTCCTTCGTTAATTTACTAAAATCTGATCTAAGATCTGATAACGCCCGTTCTAATGTACGCATTTCAGAATCATGTTGATCTTGTGCTTCCGCAAGTTGTGTTCTTAGATCACTTAACAGCGAAGCATTTGACCCCGCATTTTTTCTTAATTCTCTGATTTGATCTTCTAAACTTGATTCTTTTGTTTCAGCAGCTTTTCTAATGAGTTCAAGTTCTATGGTTTTTTCTTGAATTTTTTGCTCCATCTCTCTTCGAGTTTGTTCTCTAATTTCATTGTCATGTTCAACAACTAATCTTTGTATGTTTGATTTTTTACGTTCCATTTCAAGTAGGTTATGTTTTATTTCTTCATTCATTGCGTGATAAGCTGTTTCTGGAAAAACATCCTGAGGCGTTGATTCCATTTTCAATCTGATTTCTTCATTGCGCAAATACAAACCTACAATGCCATCCATATCTCTTAAAATTTCTGGATTAAAGCCTGTAGATGCTCCTTGCGAAAATAGATCATTCACCGTTCGAATACTGGGAATCATCTGCTCTGCCTGTTCTGGCCTAAAATTCAGCACTGCCACCACTAAATCTTGGGTCCATTTTTTAATTTGGCTTTCAATTTCTCTCATCCGATCATCTATCTTACCGATTCGATCCAGTATGGGTTGCTTTTTTTCTTTTATTATTTCTCTCTCTGCGGCTCTAGAACCTGCATTTGAGAAAGAGCTCATAGTCGGCGTGTTTTTAGCATTAAATTGTGTTAATTTTTCCTCTAAATCCTTTCTTTCAACTCTTAAATGCTCCAGCATGGCTTGTCGATCTCGAATATTATTTTGAAAACCACCTATTTGTTGAATTTCTTGCAGTTGACGTTCCGTATTTCTACTTAAAGTTAAAGCAGTGCTTGTATTACCTAAACCACTATTGAAAGCAGCCATTGCCGATCCAAAAGAAACTCCGGAACTAGAAACCGGGGGCTCTAGGTACTCCACTGCAGATTTCATATCATCTGCCAAAGAAACCATGGTTCTAGTAGGGCTAGATGGGTTTGAAGAACGAAGCCTGGTTTCTTCAAATTCCTGGCGTTCCCTTTCTAAATCTATTGCCCGGCGATCCAATTCTTGCCGTAAATCATTCAAAGTGCTGGCACTTAAAGTCGTTCGAGCCAATAAATCGTCTTTTTCAAACAATTTGTTTTCTCGTTCTCTAATGCCTTGTTCTCGGCTTCTCAATTTTTGACGTTCTAGTTCCAATTCTTTTATTTTTTGTTCATATTCTCTTCTCATTTCTTCTACTGCATTTGGCTCTACTGCATTTGGCCTTACTAATTCATGAACAGAACCTGATCGCTTAATTCCAGAAGAAGCCGGTGCAGCAGCACTACTTGCCTTGGGAGAAGATGTTTCAGAACTTTTTGTTGATATTAATTGAGTCAATTCTTTGTTCGATATAAAAAGTTGATGTTCTAAGTTTGCTTTGGCCTGCCCCAATCTTTGCGTTCGAAATTCAGCGTATTTTGTTTTTTCATAACGCAAACCCATTAATCTATTCTCACAGTCTTCTATTTGCCCTTTTAATACGTTTATTTCTTCCTTCAATTGGCTTTCTGTTTTCTGTACTTCATCTTTTATGGATTCAGACATAGTTTCTAATCTTTCCAGTTCTTCATAATCACTTTCTTCACGAACATTTACAGGAGAATTACGTGGACTTAAACTAGCTTTTATTTCCGAAACAGTCTGCTCTTGAGTTTTCAAGAAATTGTCACCAAAACTTTTAGATAATTTTAACTTACCATTACTTATTGTAAAATTTTTGAATTTTTGAATGATTTCTTCTGAAGCGGCTACTTTTGAACGTACTAAATCTTTTAAAGCATTTAGTTCGGCCAATTCCAGAATATCTTTATCTTGATCAACTGTCTGTGTTTTTTCATCCAGAATTTTTTTGACCTCTTCCAGTTCTCGAACTGAAGATTGTAATTTTTCAGCAATCGGGTCCAATTGGGTAAATGGTTGATTGGCAGACATACATCATGCTCCTCATGTAATACAAAAATATAACTCTATGGACTGTAGTCTAGAATAATTTATGATTTTTTGTTTTATAACAACTAATAAAGTGCATCATCACAACGATAAGCTCTACCGAATACATGGGTAGTAACACCTGCCTCTACATTCACCCAAGAAACATGGGTTGCCCCCAAAATAGCGGCTTCCACTTTGGCCCTACTTTTTGCGGCCTCAACACCAATGGCCAGGAAAGAATAGCCTGATTGGCCATTCACTTCCCCCAAAAGCCTACAATTTTTAGGAATGGTTTCATTGAGTTCTAATACACTTTGGGCCCTTTTGCTGGGCACATACACGCAAGCATTTAAACAGCTTATGGAAAAAAAAAGCATTATTAATAATAATAATTTATTAGATTTATCAAACATTTTTAACCAATTTTAACATGGTAATATCATCTGGGAATTCTTTTCTGTCTTTGATTCCCAATTTTTCCTTGAGCAACTCAAAATCTCCATTGGTTTCTACCACATAGCCTAGCAATTTTTTTTCTTTTTCTTCCATGCTCTCGGCGCCTACAATTTCCATGATACCATCTGAAAACATCAACAATGTCTCACCAACACCCAATACCAGATCCTGGTTGGGGTAAGATACTTTTTTCATAATGCCAACGGGAAAACCCTTGCCAGCTACAAAAGTTGCTGCACCATTTTTAATCAAAATAGGATTGGGATAATGCCCGCCAATGCTATACGTTAGGGTATCTGTTTTTTCATCTAAAACACCATACACCATGGTTAAATATTTTCCCAATTGGGAGGAATGTATTTCTGCACTTAAGCTTGCCAATAAATTATTAGGTTCTAAAACCATGCTGTTTTTACCGCTTTGGTACCAACCAATCATTTGGTTGATCAAACTTTTTAAAAGTACCGTGATAAATGCAGAAGAAGCGCCGTGTCCAGAGACATCTGCAACATAAAATCCAATTTTATGCTCATCAATTCTAAAATAATCTACAAAATCACCGCTCAAATACAAAGAAGGCATCACCGCATGAAAAAATTGATAGTTCCCAAGATTCAAACCCTGTTCAGGCAAAAGCCTAAGCTGTACACTGCGCCCTGCTTCTTGATCCGCTTCTAAAGTCGCCAAGTTTTTTTCTAATTTGGCTCTGTATTCTTTATTTTCTGAAATCAAACGTGCACGTTCTAAAGATTTACACACGGCATGCTCTAAAACTGCTAGATCTGCAATCGGCTTCGTCAAATAATCCCAGGCACCCAATCTTAGAGCCTGAATCACATCATTCATACCACCGGCACCAGAAACCACAATCACTGGAACATCAGGTGCTTCCTTGGCTAGAGCCGTTAAAACCCCCATTCCACCCAACACGGGCATTTGTAAATCGGTTAAAACCAGATCCGGCCTTTGTTCTCTGAAGACAGCCAAACCATTTTCTCCATTATCCGCTTCAATTACTTCAAACCCACTATCTTCCAAATAAGCCACCATGCTCTGTCTCAAAACATATTCATCGTCTATGGTTAGTATTTTGGCTCCAGGCTTTAAAGTAGACATGCGTATCCAAATAGTATTTTATAGCTGTACCCTAATAATTATAGTGTACAGGGTCTAAAAATAGCCAAACACGAATTTTTAGGCTATAAAAATATGTAATTAATAAAAAAATTAAAAGGAATCATCCATGAGTTTGGTATTCGAGCCTATGTACTGGGGCAAGACCTATAGTGAAAAAAGGGACTATGTACGCATGAATGTTCCTGCCCCAATCCAAGTTAAAACACTTTCTGAAAAAATTAGCATCAAAGGCCACACCAAAAATTTCAATTCCCAAGGCGTTTTATTCAGCAGCCCCAAAGCATTGGCCGTTGGTACAGAAATAGCAACCACCATTAATCCCGGGGATCCAGCCTATGAATTGGCCAATCATGCAAAAATTGTACGTTGCATTCTAGACGACCATAACACTCAAAATTTCTGGATCGCAGCGAAATTTATTTAGTGAAAAAATTTTCATAGTTCTTGAACTAAAGTAATATTCGAAAAATGTTTTTCTATTATACTTACTGTATTTTTTGTTAATGGCAGATGTTTTTTCTCAGTGGACCATAAGATTTGAAAATTTTCTACCGAAATGCGGCGCAGTGCTCCATCTGTAACCGCTTGCTCCGGCAAAGGTTCAGATGGAGGTGAAGCGCCGCATCTAATATTAATCCCTAACATTTTAATATAAAAAATTTCATTTTTCAGGACTGGCTTGTTGTTCAATATATTGCTTTAATACCGTTAATGGTGCTCCACCACAGCTAAGAATACAATAACTTCTGCTCCAAAACACTGGTT
>JBJSZW010000002.1:0-8264 GCA_046090565.1 Gammaproteobacteria bacterium | reverse complement strand
AGAAATTATTAAATTTGCAAGAGAAGAAAATATAACTCAAATCATGTTGTTCAAACATATAAGACCAAGAATAGTAGAGTTATTCTTTAAAAGTTTAGCGGATGAATTAATTAGATGCAGTAGAGAAATAGATATTTATGTTGTAACACATGATGTGAACGGATTAGAACCTTTAAATAAAAATATCGATAATAAAAAAATAGAAGAAGAGGGATTGAAAGATAGAGATTCTGTATCTTTTTACTTTAAAACAAGTATAGGATTAATGATTGCCGGGGCCGCCGATCTTTTTTTGAAGAAAATATTAAATTTAGAACATTTTAATAGTATTTTGATTTATATTTTAGCTGTCACCGTGGTTTCTTTGTTTGGAAAAATTATACCAAGCATTATGTCTACTTTAACTGCTGCATCTAATTAATTCATCCGCTAAACTTTTAAAGAATAACTCTACTATTCTTGGTCTTATATGTTTGAACAACATGATTTGAGTTATATTTTCTTCTCTTGCAAATTTAATAATTTCTTCGACCAAATCAAAACCATAAATGATTTGAGTTTTTGCCCCAAGCTGCTCTGCAAATCTTAAATTTTTCAAGGCATTTATTTTTGTTTTTTTTGAAAATCCATTTTTTAATGTATCAACATAAATTGCTATCCAATCACAAGCCAAGCCAATGGCCATTCTTCTGGCTACACGAATCAATTTCATAGAATCTTCTCTGGGGCCAACACAAACCAATATTTTTTGTTTAATCGGCCATATTTTTTTAATGCCTTCTATTTTTCTATAGGAAAGTGCCTGGGCATTTACATTTTCAGAAGTTACTTTTAATGCTAATTCTCTTAATGCAATTAAGTTTCCTTTTTTAAAGAAATTATCTTTTGCTAGCTTCGCCTGTTCTGGGAAATAAACTTTTCCGTCTTGCAATCGTTTAATGAGCTCTTCTGGGGGTAAATCGACTAATTCAATACTGTCTGCTTTCTCTAACAGAAGATCGGGGACTGTCTCTTTTACACGAATTTGTAAAATCTGAGAGACAATATCATTAAAACTTTCAATATGTTGTACGTTTAAAGTCGTATGAACATCAATTCCTCGGGTTAATAATTCCTCAATGTCTTGCCAACGTTTTCTGTGCCTTAAACTTGGAGCATTGGTGTGCGCCATTTCATCCATCAAAATAATAGATGGCCTTCGTTCTAAAGCAAAATCCAGATCAAAATCTAATATTTCTTTATCTTTGTATAGAATTTGTTTTTTGGGTAGAATTTCTATTTGATCTAGCATTTGATCTATTTCTTTTCTACCATGTGATTCTATAATGCCAGCAACAATATCAACTCCCTGAGCTCTTTTATGTATGGCTTGTTTTAACATGGCATAGGTTTTACCTACACCAGGCGCTGCTCCCAAATATATCTTTAATTTCCCTTTCTGTTCTTTGGTATTTTCTTCCTGAATTTTTTTTAACAAATCATCAGGATTTGGCCTGTTCTCGTTATTTTTATTCAAGACTTTAACTCATCTAATTTTAAATTTAAATCTAAAACATTAATTAATTTATTTTTTTTTAACACAGCCCTTACAAGCTCTAGAATCGTTGCTTCCGAAATTTTTCTTTTTTTAGCTACTCTTGTTATTTGGTTTAATGCCATTTCCAAACTGATATGCGGATCCACACCGCTGGCTGATTCAAGTGCCGACCTACTCAAAAAATAAATATCTTCGTTAAATTTTTGCGCTATCAATTCTGAACCTATTACTTTTTTATTTTTTTCCAATAAACTGCCATTGGCCTGCCAGGGAAAAAAGAACTGTGCCAATACAGTGATTAAAGCTGGATACAATAACCCAGTTAAAAGACTTAGAACAAGCATTAAATTGAATGCGATTTTTAGATCTTGAAATAGTTTAATAATAAATCAATCCCCTTGATTCCAATAAAAGGAACAATCAATCCCCCTAATCCATAAACTAATAAATTATGAGCCAATAAAGACTCTAAACTTCGTGCCTTGTACTTCACCCCATAAATTGCAACAGGTACTAATACTAGAATAATTAAAGCATTGAAAATAAGCGAAGACAAAATCGCATTTTGTGGGTTACTTAAATGCAGTATATTCAATTTTTCTATTCCAGGATATTGCTGTACAAGAGCTGCAGGTAAAATAGAAAAATATTTTGCAATATCATTGGCTAAACTAAAAGTTGTCAAGGCGCCACGGGTAATCAATAATTCTTTTCCTAATTTTACAATATCAATGAGTTTACTGGGGTCTGAATCTAAATCTATAAGATTACAGGCTTCTTTTGCTGCTTGAGTACCCGTATTCATAGCAACCGCTACATCGGCCTGAGCCAAAGCGGGGGCGTCATTTACACCGTCTCCAGTCATTGCGATAATGTGACCTTGAGATTGAAATTTTTTAATCCATGTTAGTTTATCTTCTGGGGTGGCATTTGCCAAAAAATCATCTACGCCCGCTTCTGCAGCAATGGCTGCTGCAGTGAGCGGATTATCCCCTGTTACCATCATGGTTTTTATACCCATTTTTCTTAATTCTATAAAGCGATCTCGCATACCTGATTTTATAATGTCTTTTAGATGAATAACCCCCAAAACTCTAGCATCTTCTGTAACTACCAAAGGCGTTCCACCCTTTCTTGATATTTTTTCAATGATAACTACTGCTTCTTTGGCAATATTTCCTCCTAATTCTAATAAATATTTTTCTGTTGCATCCCAGGCACCTTTGCGTAGTTTTTTTTGATTTAAATTAGCACCGCTCATTCTTGTTTGTGAGCTAAATGGAATAAAAGTGATATTTTTGAAATCTAGTTCTAAATTTGAAATATCTATTTTATATTTTTCTTGCGCTAGATTTAAAATACTTTTACCTTCTGGCGTATCATCTTTCCAAGAGGCCAATACGGCTATTTTTGCTAAGGCTTCTGTATTGATGCCACTGACGGGCAAAAATTCAACAGCCTGTCTATTTCCCAATGTAATGGTTCCTGTTTTATCCAATAATAAAGTATTAACATCACCTGCCAATTCTACTACCCTGCCAGACATGGCAATCACATTCGCTTGAATCATACGATTCATCCCAGATATTCCTATGGCAGAAAGCAAACTGCCTATACTGGTTGGAATCAAGCACACAAATAAAGTCAGCATCACACTTAAATTAATATTAAAACCTTGTGCTTTTGTTATTACTTTAAGGCTTAAGCACACCATCAAAAAAATTAAAGTAAATGAAGATAATAAAACAGTCAAAGATAATTCTCCGGGTGTTTTTTGACGTTTTGATCCTTCAACCAAATTTATAATTTTATCTAAGAAAGTTTGTCCTGGTTGAATCAATATCCGAACAATGATCCAATCAGATAAAACTTGAGTTCCCCCCGTGACACTATTGTTATCACCACCGCTTTCCCTGATCACTGGAGCGCTTTCACCAGTTAATGCGCTTTCATTCACAGAAGCTATCCCTTGAATCACTTCTCCATCACCCGGGATAAAATCTCCCGCACCAACCCATACCAAATCACCTACTTTTAAATCCATAGCAGGCATTATTTCATATGCTTCTTTATCTTCTATACTAGACAAACGTTTAGCTTGTATATTTTCTCTTGAATTTTGAAGACTTTTGGCTTGTGCTTTTCCTCTTGTTTCAGAAATAGCTTCATTAAAGTTTGAAAGAATGACTGTAAAAATCAAACAAAAAGCTATCTGAGCTTCAAAACTACCCTGGGTCTGAATTGCATGAATTATTCCAATAATCATACTTAAATAAACAGAAAACATCACTGGATTTCTAATTTGATTTTGTGGAGAAAACTTATAAAAAGTACCTAATAAGTTCTGCCTCAAACAATTTAGATTCGATTTTTTACAAGTTTTATTTTTTTTCATTAATTCTTTATACTCTTAAATATTCAACAATAGGCCCTAAAACTAAAATAGGTAAAAAAGACAATCCAGACATTATTATAATCATAGCAATTAATAAAATTGAAATAAATAAACTATTTGTTTTTAAATTTTCTTTTTCAATTTTTTGTTTTAAAGAAAAAGAACCCGCTAAATTTAAAATAGCAATCGCAATGCCATACCGCCCAACCAGCATAATGATGGATCCCATTAAGTTAAATGCTAGAGTATTGCTATTGACATTGTTAAAAGAACTGCCATTGCCTGCTGCCATAGAAGACCAGGAATACAAAATACTAACAAACTCTTTTGAAGAGATTGAATCTTTAAAAATGACTTGTATTATTGTAAAACCTAAAACCAGACAAGGCATCATTAAAACAACTAAACTCGCCATTTTAATGTCGTAAACATCTAATTTTTTTCCTAGAAAACTTGGGTTATTTCCAACCATTAAATTACTAATAAACAAAGTGAAGATTAAAATAACCAATAAACCATAGAAACCTGATCCTACCCCTCCAAAAATAATTTCACCTGTATTTATTAGAAATAATAAAATAGCAATAGAGGCTGGTGAAAAATAATCTAAAATTGCATTGATAGCTCCATTCGCTGTAGCTGCTATAGAGGATGCCCAAATAGCAGGACTCGCAAGACCAAATCTTAATTCTTTGCCCTGCCAATTAGGCCCTGGAATAAGCTCATAGAATAAAACGCCTAAACTTGCAAGTGCAAACAAAAAAATCATAACTAAAAGCAAATAAAAACTTTGTTTTTTATCTTCAATTATGATTCCATAAGAATAATAAAGGGCAATAGGAATTAATAAAATCAAAAAGTTTTGAAAAAAATTACTGATATAATTTGGATTTTCAAAAGGATGAGCTGCATTTGCTTTAAAAACCCCTCCTCCATTGGTTCCTAATATTTTGATAGCCACCTGAGATGCCACCGGCCCCATTGGTAAAATTTGTTTTTCACCTGCTAAATTTTTTTCTATTTTTTCATAAGATTTAAAATTCTGAATAACACCCTGGGAATTTAGAAACAAAGCCGTGATGATTGATAATGGTAATAATAGATATAAAATAATGCTTAATACATCTTTCCAAAAATTTCCTAAACCTATAGTATTATTAGCTTTTAACCCCCTGAAGAAGGCAAATAAAATAGCCATTCCTGTTGCTGGTGCAGTAAAATTTTGAACCGTAAGGCCCAGCATATTGCTAAAATAACTCATGGTGTATTCACCTGCATAAGATTGCCAATTGGTATTGGTTGCAAAGCTAACAGCCGTGTTCAAAGCTAAATCCCAAGGAACAGCGGGTAATTTCTCTGGATTCAAGGGCAAATACCCCTGTAATACTTGCCAAAGAAAACAAAACAAAACCCCCAATATGTTAAATACCAACATTGCCCTAATGTAGGATTTATGATCCATTGCTTTATTTAAAAAATCTAAATTAAAATTAAATCCTATTTTATTATTATAAATTTTTGAAATATACCAACCCAATGGCTTTAAACAAAGTAAGACCAAGGCCAATAATGCTGTTAAATACAAAATGCCTTCTTGTATGTGCTGCATTGTTTAAAACCACTCCGGTTTCAAAATGCTGATTATTAAATAAATGAGTAATCCAACAATCAACCCTATATACACTATGTCTAAAATTTCTATCATTTTAATTCATGTATCTTTCATATATATTTAAAATTAATATAGAATTTTTTTTTACTTTTTCTAAGGCCTCTTGATGCGCATGAACGATTTCATCTGAAATTTTTTTATTGAAGGCAAAATAATGCTGATCTACACTCTTAGAAAATAAAACCTCATAATCATCAGGATTTAATTTCATACTTTTTATTAACCATTTAGCAACCGTTCCATTATAAGAAATACATTTTATATGTTTTTATTATTCAATAAGTTTAATAATTGATCAAACCTTAAAGTAATCACAATTTTTCCATCATCCATTCCGTATTTTTTCAGTTGTGAATGTCCTAAATCATTTAAAACCGCTCCACAAGAAAAATTTTTTATATCTTCTTCATGTTTTATTTTTAAACCATGGGGGTTTCCCTTTAAAGTTAAAATTGCATTTTCAGAATAAGACAGTGGCCCGACCCATTTAAATAATTTTTCACGAACATCTGTTTTTGTTGTTGAAAATAAAACCGTTTTTTTATTGGAATCTTGAGCTTCTTTATAAGCTATTGCCCATGGCTTAATTTGTATGTCTTCTCTAGTTTTTGCACTGCCTAATTCTCTAAAAATTTCAATCAAAATATCTACATTCAAACCTTTTATCTTTCCATCTTGATCTTTAAAATTATAGGGTGGAAAATCTTCAGTTAAATATTCTAAATTTTCTGTTGGATCCAAAGCCCAAAGGGGCATACTCAACAGATAGATCAAAAAAAATATACTGGTGTTTTTTAAAAAATGCATGATTTAGATCCCAATTTAAAATTAAAATAATAAGTTAGTCGATAAACTATTTAATGGTTCGATTCCTTCCCTTGCTCCTATTGCAGAATCCATATTACAGTGTAATTGGAGTCTAAGATTCTGCAATGCCTCAGAAGATTATAATAGGAGATAATAGTTTATTCGATGGATCCGAATGAAATTGCTTTGTTAACCTTTAATTATCATACATTTTCCAGTTCTCCTCCGGTAGAAATTTATAGTATACTAATCCTCTTATGTTAGAATTACGTTTAAAAATTTCAGCTGAAAACACTGAATGCCTTGAAGATTTACTGCTTAACCTTGGGGCCTTGTCCCTGGCCAGAGAACCGCAGAAAGATATTCCAATATTAGAACCTGAACCTGGCACCATCCCCCTTTGGGACGATCTATTTTTAATTGCCTTGTTTGAAGATAATACGGATTGCCTGTTATTATTCAAAGAACTGTACTTGGCCGGTTTAAAGGAAAATCAAATTGAATTAAAATTACTTGATCCTCAAACCCTTCTTAAGGCTCAAAATAAATGGCAAGAAGCATTCAAGGGTTTTGGCATTAACAACAAGCTCTGGATCTACCCTGAATGGGAAGCCTCAGAAACAAACGATCACTATCCATATAAACTTCTATTAAATCCAGGGCTTGCGTTTGGAACAGGTACCCATCCTACCACCGCACTTTGTTTGCATTGGCTTTCAAAGCAAAACCTTCTAAATACTCTTTGCCTTGATTATGGCTCTGGTTCTGGCATTTTAGGTTTAGCAGCTCTGGCCATGGGTGCTCAATTTGTATATGCGATTGATTATGATCCACAAGCTATTTTAAGCTCTCAAAATAATGCCCAATTGAATAATTTTGATTCCAATCAATTTATAGCTCTTTCACCCGAAGAATTTGACCTCAAAAAAAACGGTGATTGTGATGCGGATTTTATAGTCGCGAATATTCTAGCCAAACCCCTCATTGCTTTAGGGCCTATTTTTAAAAGATTATTAGCTCCAAACGGTTTATTGGCTATTACTGGGATTTTAGAAAACCAAGTTGAAGAGCTGATTAATAGCTATTGCGTTTTGGATCTTAAATTAAAAACTAGAACAAACTCGGAAGGTTGGTCTTTATTGGAATTTTCTCATACTTAGAAAAATACTCGTTACAAGCATTCCCCCCCCCACGATAAATACTGTGGGATTGCTGGGTAATTCTCCTAAAAACAGATAGGACCCCAATGTTCCTAGAATTAATTTCAAAAGACTCACCGGCGTTAGCAAACTAACATTTGAAAATTTATAAGCATAAGCATAAGCATAATGTGCCAAAAAATTACCCAAGCTTAGCGCAAATAAAATAGCCCATTGCATTGCATTTGGCCAAATAAAATCCTGATAGGCCAAGGGCAACATCCCTATAAAAATTCCCCACATCAATTGCCAAACTAAATAAATAGGATTATAACCGGCTTTTGCTAATTTACTCGTTAAAAGTTTGCTAAAAGTTAAGCACAAAACAGCTACACAAGGAAAAAGCCATTTAATATCCACACTCAGCTTGTGATTTTGAAGCTGAAAAAATTCATCTGAGATCATTAAAAAAACCCCTGCAATACCCAACAAGATACCTAAATATTGGCTGAATTTTAAACGTTCTTTTAGTAAGATTTTTGCAAAAATTAATCCCGCAAGTGGCGTGAGTAAATGAATGGCTACACCCTCTAGGTAACGAACATTCTTTAAAGTCAAGTAATAAAAATAAATTCCAAAAACAGCGAATATTGTTCTTTGTATAGAGCGCATAGAAATAGAACTGATCATTTTTATTTTGTTTTTATAAAAAAT
>JBJSZW010000001.1:0-2868 GCA_046090565.1 Gammaproteobacteria bacterium | reverse complement strand
CATTGATGTATTTCCAAAATCGTTGATGATGAAAGGGCCTTTTCTCTCTGAATACAAAAGATGAAATGCCATATTCTTGCGTTTCGGGAGTATGTGTTTCCGCCTCTAATTCTTTTTTCCAACCCGCAGAAGATTCAGCCTCCTCTAAATTAAATAATCCTGTATTTAAAATGACTTTACTATCCACTTTACCAAAATTGGTTTTAATAATTTTAATTTTTATCATGCTTCTTTATTGCATTGGTTGATCGATCACAAGATCAAATCCACTTCTTATTGGAATTTTATTTTGCAAAAAGATTATGCGGGTTCACTTCTAAAAAGCAAAGACCTATGGGGAAGAACCCCCTTGATTTTTGCAACACAGAAAGAAAATTTTATTGCACTACAGCAATTGTTTAAACATCCAGAGATTAATTCCATTGCCTTAGAAAAAGATGTTTTTGGTTATAGTGCTTTTGATTACGCAAAAAAAATGACTCTACGAGGATTGCCAAGAACAACTAATATCTCAATCAATAGAGTTTTAGTGACCAAAACACAAAGGCTCCTGTTTGATCCACAAAGCATTCATGAAGTGGATGCCGATACAGGAGACCTTATTGTTCATTTTGTTAAAAAATATCAAGTATCTATTGGAGATTTGGATTTTCTAGGTATTCAAAAAATTTGTCACGAAGCACGTATTAAATTACAATTAAGCACCCAAACCATCAATTCAGAAATTCCAAATGCTGATGAATTAAACCGATTTTTCAAATACTTAGACGATAATCAACATCGTTTTATTGATATTGGTGATTTACAGGTGTCTGCGTATCAAGTTTTCCTTTGCGTTTGGGCTGCCATGGACGACAGTGACCATGTTGAAGTTCCCGATGAACTTGATGCTAATTATTCACTTTTAAAGCAAATTCATCATATTACACGAGCTTATGATTCCGGCGGATTTTCCTGTGAACGTGGTTTTTTAAATTTTCTCATAGAATCTTTAAGGGGTGTTCATTCTGAATACAGGGAACCTTCTGTTCCATGGAATGTCTTGTTTGATGGAAAAAGTGAATCTTCACAAGAATTTTTATTGAATTTAATAAAAAGCAAATTAGTTTCTTTTATTGAAGCCAATAAAGACAGTGAACTACTACAAAAAATAAAAAATTTGCTTTTAAATCCCAAAGGATTTGAGCCTACTGAAGAATGCAGCATGGAAATTCTAGAATTACTACTATTACAGCCCTTGCAGAAACAATTGTATAATCTACTTTCTATTATTGATCCACCCAAAATAATTTTTAAACAACTGCAAGAAAATATCGATAATATCGTTTATTTAGGATTTACAGAAGATGAATACGAAGCCATCCAAGAACAATACGAAACAAGCTATTTTTACCGATTAGAAAATGAAAACATTAACCTATTCAAAGAAAACATTTTGCAATACAAAGCCATTGACCCTGTTTATTTTGTGAATTTACAATCGGCTTTTTTAAGCTTCGAATCGAATTTTAACGATATTGTTGATTTGCTATTTTCTAATCTGAATATTTTCCCTGATCGAATCAAATACTTATTCGCACTTTCTGATCATGAATTTAATAAAAACTGCCATCAACCTGTTTTATACCATGCCATTTTAAGATTTACTGAAATTCAAAATTATAAGATTTTTGAAAGCCTTTTGGAAAGACACAAGCAAATTGATTTTAAATTTTTAGGCCAAGAACCTTTTTTTGCATGGCTTCAAAAAATTTATCATCTCTATAAAAATAATTCTGGGCTTTTAGAGTTTGCAGGCCCTAATATTTCAAAAATATGTTATCTGTTTTTGAAATATTCACAACCAAAGCACTTATTCGAATATTCGAAAAGAGGTCTAACTCTTTTAACCACTTTAATGATTTTAAATTTAGAAGAAGAGGCCATCGCTTTATTAAATAAATGCAGTAATCCAAAATCTTTTATCCGATTTCCAATTGATAGCGAAGAAGGAGCGTTTAAGCATGATCATCCTATTGAATTGGCTATTCGTAAACAACAGTTTTATTTAGCCAATACGATGCTGGATCAGGATTCCAGTTTTTTAAAAAATCAAGCTTTCCAAATTTTGACTTTTTTTATTGCTAACAATCAAAGCCAAAAAAGAAACAAAATGCAAGACGAACAAGCAGCTATTTTTATTGATCAAATCATAAAATCCGCAGCTCCTAAACTCAAACATTGGGATTTGATTCAATTATTGTCGCAACCTGGGTGTAAAAACGATCCCGATTTAGAACAAAAACTAAAAGCGCTTTTGTATAAAAATAATGCTTCAACCCAAGCCCATGCCCGAGACGAACTTGCCATTCATACCGGAATGTCTAATGAGCGGAAAGATTTATTAAAAACGATGTTTTAAATGGTTTTTAATTTTAGTTGTTTTTTTACTAAAGGGCTTCAAAAATCTCTGAGCATTTTTTAAAATTCTTAATTTGAAAATCTGTAATTTTTGATTCAAAATCACCTGAATAAATTAAAAATCCTTGAGAAAATCTTCCCTCTGCGGTTGTTTTGAAAAATTTTAAGCTTTTTAGGAAATTTGAATGAAAAGTAGCTGAAGATTTTATCTCTATGGGAATTAATTCATTGGCATGTTTGAAAATCAAATCAATTTCATTCATATTATTGTCTCTATAAAAATATAATTGATGATCCAATCCTAAATTGTATCTGTATTTTATCATTTCTAAAACAACCAAGTTTTCAACCAAATTACCCCTCAGAGGATCCCGAGCCAGTTGTACTAAATTTTCTATACCCAATAAATAACTGGCCAAGCCTACGTCTGTAAAGTATAATTTTGGCGATTTAATCAGCCTTTTTCCA